>QIJI01000447.1 GCA_003231795.1 Gammaproteobacteria bacterium | reverse complement strand
CAATGATTCCGGGCGACTGAGGACCTCGGTGCCCCTTGAGGGTGAATATTCCTTGTGGAATCAATGGGCAAGCGAGATCGTGCATAATTTACGAATTTTCCGGGCTGCGATTTCTAAACAGGCACAACGTCATAGGATTCCTGAGAAAGATGCGCCTCTACCTGCAGTTTGACAGGGATTTTTATAAAGGTTTCCAATTCCGCCAAATTAGACGCTTCTTCATCCAGCAAACGTTCAACTACATCCTGATTTGCCATTACCAGCAATTGCCGGGCTTCGTCGTAAACTCTGGCCTCGCGCAGGATTTCCCGGAAAATTTCATAACAGACCGTTTCGGTGGTTTTGAGCGAACCTCGCCCATGACAGGTCTTGCATGGCTCACACAAGATATGTTCCAGGCTTTCACGAGTACGTTTACGCGTCATTTCCACCAGGCCCAACGGGGATACTTCGCAAACCTGGGTTTTGGTATGGTCTTTATCTAGATATTTTTGCAGCGACTTGAGTACTTGACGCTTGTGATCTTCATGCTCCATATCGATATAATCGATGATTATTATGCCCCCCAGATTGCGCAAGCGAAGTTGCCGTGCAATGGCTTGTGAGGCTTCCATATTGGTCTTGAAAATGGTCTCTTCAAGATTCTGATGACCAACAAAGGCGCCGGTATTGATATCGATGGTGGTCATGGCCTCGGTTTGGTCAATAATCAGATATCCCCCGGATTTCAAGCTCACCTGACGGGCCAGCGCACGCTGCAATTCATCATCGATATAGTAAAGGTCAAATAACGGACGTTCGCCAGGATAATGTTCGATTTTAGCCGGAAGATCGGGAATGAATCGCGCTGCAAAAGCGGTCATTTTTTGAAAGGTCTCGCGTGAGTCGACTTTGACCAATGAAGTGTTTGCACCGACCATGTCGCGCAAGGTACGAATAGACAAAGGCAGGTCTTCGTGGATCATGCTGCCTGCTTCAACGGTATCTGAAAATTCCAGTAGAGACCCCCAGAGCTTTGACAGAAATGAAATATCTCGCTGCAGCTCAACCTCGTCGACGCCCTCGGCTGCGGTTCGGATAATACAGCCGCCGATGTGGTTGGCCTCGCGACAGGCCTCTAGCAGGTTGCGCAATCTTTCGCGTTCAACTTCATCCTCGATTTTGACTGAAATTCCGACCATCGAAGAGTGCGGCATATAAACCAGATATCGCGAAGGAACCGATATACTGGTCGTTAAACGGGCTCCTTTGGTCCCTAGCGGATCTTTAACCACTTGCACCAGCAAGGTCTGGCTTTCGTGTAACAACTCATTAATAACAGGACGAGTCGCGGTTTCGCCGGATTCTTCAGAACCATTACCAACATCGATATCAGACACATGCAAAAACCCGGCCTTTTCAAGTCCAATATCAACAAATGCGGCCTCCATACCCGGTAGTACGCGATTGACCTTGCCTTTGTATATATTGCCCACAATCCCGCGATTGCTCTGACGCTCAATGCTGACTTCCTGCAAGCTACCATTTTCGACAATGGCAACGCGCGTTTCCTGGGGGGTAATGTTGATTAATATTTCTTCGCTTATATTCATGATTTAAAAATCGCTATACCTGCAGCTTGCAATAATTCAGCGGTCTCGAACAACGGTAGCCCCATTACCGCCGAGTAGCTACCATCCAGCCGATCGATAAAAACAGCGGCTTTACCCTGGATTGCGTATGCCCCCGCCTTATCCACAGGCTCTGCGCTTGCACAATAAGAATCAATTTCCTGGTCCGTCAAATTTCTGAAACTGACTCGATTTTGAGCTAATCGTAGTTCAATTCCGTCAATCGTGACCAGCGCAACCGCGGTCAAAACCAGATGCTGACGCGCGGACAGCCGTCGCAAAATACATCGGCACTGATCCCGATTCACGGGTTTGCCAATAATATCACCTTCGAGAGCAATAGTTGTATCCGCACCCAGTACGATCAAATCCCGATGATCTGGCGCGAGCTGTTCTAGTGCCAACTGTTCCATTGCATATTGGGCCTTGGACCGCGCCATTCGACAGACATAATCACGGGCGGTTTCGTGCGCCTGTCGGGATTCGTCAATATTAATGGCGTACAACTCAAAATCGACACCGATCTGTCGTAACAGTTCGGCACGACGCGGGGACGCTGAAGCAAGAATTAATGTCGGTGTATGAAACATTCATATGCCCGCTATTCGCGGTGATAGGGGTGACCCTGCAGGATAGTCGAAGCGCGATAAAGCTGCTCCACCAAAACAACGCGTACCAGCGCATGGGGCATCGTCATTCTTCCGAGCGCCACTTTCTGATGACAAGCCGTCAAACAGGCTTCGGAGAGACCATCGGGGCCTCCGATAATCAAATTGACCTGGGAGAAATCAAACATCCAGCGTTTCAATTGCAACGACCATTGCTTGCTGTCCCAGCAGTCGCCATTTTCATCGAGTGCAATGTTCATGCTTCCCTTGGACAATTTTTCAATAATTAGCGTGGACTCGCGCTGCTTAAGATGGGTTGACGATTGTTTAGCTTTGCGTGACGTCAGTGGCAGAGTCACAAATTCCAAGGCCAGTTCTCGTGGCAATCGCCGACTATAATCATGACACGCAGTATCGACCCAGGCTGGCATTTTCTGCGCAACGTTAATGACCCGAATCTGCATACTTAACCAGTAGAGAGCTCTTCACCCCAGAGTTTCTCCAGCTCGTAATACTGTCGTATTTCAGGCTGCATAATATGCACAATGGCATCGCCAAGATCGACCAGTACCCATTCTCCGACATCCTCCCCTTCTACTCCGAGGATAGAAATCTGCGCGGCCTTGGCCGCATCACACACCGCACCGGCAATAGCGTTCACATGACGCGAAGAATTACCGGCTGCGAAAATCATGGTATCGGTAAAACTAGCATGCTGGCGGACATCGAGTACTACGATATCTTCGGCCTTCAAAGCCTCTAGTGCTGCCACGGACAATTCTCTGGCCTGATCAGGTTTTAAATTTGCAGGGGTGTTATCAGTCAACTGTATTTCCATAGAGGTTGTGTTGTTTGATATAGCTCGCGACATCAGTATGAATGCAATCAGGATTGTAATTACCTGACGCGATTTGTCGACGAATTTCAGTCGACGAACACTGATTTGCGCCCACTTCAATCGAAAAAATCGCGCCGTCAGGTTTTGACGCGAACGCACCCAGCGAATCAACCCATTGATCCGCGAACAGACCGGTATCGGGAACGACACCTGGCCTAAGGCAAATTAGAAGCCTGGCCAGACGTAAAACTTCGTCGGGATCTTTCCAGTTGACGAAACCATTAAAAGTGTCCGACCCGAGCAACAGCACAATCGGGTCATCGTGTTTCTGTTTCATTGCCCTGAGACTATCGATGCTATAAGAGGGTCCATCCCGTTCGACTTCCAACCGATTCAACAAAAATCCCGGGTGCGAAGATATCGCCAGTTCAATCATCTCACAACGATGGGGTATCGAAGCCCTGGGTTCTCGACGATGCACCGGCACGGCACAGGGCATAAAATGCATCTCGGAAAATTCCAGATTGTGGAATATTCGCGTTGCGATTTGTAAGTGCCCGTTGTGAACAGGATCGAAGGTGCCACCCAGAATTGCAATCATGTCAGTCGCGAATCTGGCCGTCTCCAAACACGACATACTTTTGCGAAGTCAATCCTTCCAGCCCGACCGGACCACGCGCATGCAGTTTATCCGTACTGATACCGATTTCTGCACCCAGTCCATACTCGAATCCGTCAGCAAATGCGGTAGATACGTTGACCATTACCGAACTTGAATCGACGCGCCGCATAAAGGAACGACAGCGACTATAGTCCTCGCTTACAATCGCATCGGTGTGTTGGGAGCCATATTGATTAATATGGTCGATTGCCTGATCGATGCCATCAACAATTTTAATCGATAATACGGGCGCCAAATATTCGGTATACCAGTCTTCTTCGCTGGCAGCTTTGAAAGCCGAGGCATCGAACTGAATGCAACCTTGACAGCCCCGAAGCTCAACCCCCCGATGCTGAAAAGCTGCAATAAGTTCAGGCATTACCTGCGATACCACGGGCTCGGCCACCAACAACGTCTCCATCGCATTACAGACCCCATAGCGACGGGTTTTCGCATTAACCGCAATATCAATCGCGTTGCGCTGATCGGCGTATTCATCGATGTAGACATGACAAACACCGTCGAGATGTTTAATCACCGGAATCAACGATTCGTTACTGATGCGCTCGATCAACCCTTTGCCACCACGCGGAATAATGATATCGATTAATTCATGCATCTTCAGCATTGCGGAAACTGCCTCGCGCTCGGTAGTATTGACAACCTGAACGGCGGTATCGACCAGACCCGATTGTTGCAGACCGCTCTGAATGCATTGATATATAGCCTGATTGGAATGCAGGGCCTCTTTGCCACCCCGTAAAATACTGGCATTTCCCGACTTAAGGCAAAGTGCCGCCGCGTCGACCGTTACATTGGGCCGTGATTCGTAAATAATACCGATTACTCCCAGGGGCACCCGCATCTTGCCAACCTGGATTCCCGAGGGTCTATAACTTAAATCACTAATTTCGCCGACCGGATCGGCCAGGCTGGAAACCTGATGCAAACCGTTGATCATCGCGTCAATTCGAGCCGGGTTTAGCTCAAGGCGTTCGAGCATCGCGGCACCGATATTGTGGCTCGATGCCAGCTCAAGATCTTTGCAATTTTCCTGAAGCACAAAATCGCGGCGTTGATCCAGCACCTTGGCAATTTCATCAAGTGCCGCATTTTTGCTTTGCGGATCAGCATAGGCAAGTTCTGACGCGGCCGCGCGTGCGGATTGCGCCAGATTCAACATGTATTGATCCAGACTCCTAGATTGGTTTTGTAACGCCACGCTCATTTTTTAACCCGTAATTACCACTGTAATCACCACTGAAACTGGTAACCAGCGACTCGATTTCCTGCCAGTCCCGGTCAGGAAATTTACTCTCCTGCTGGCCTTTTCCCAGGCGGTCTAATGTAGCACAGCTTTGTAATAAACGCTCAATCTGTGATCCCTGTAAGCGGGACAGCGCGGACTGATATAAACCTTGTTGATTGCGCCAGATCCTGAGGTCCTGCCAGGTACGATCGTTGATCGAGGCGTCAGCCTGGCGCTGTTTAAGTTGATTCAGAAGTTCGAGTGAATTTTGCAATGCCCAGCGTAGCTGGGGAGTGGCGTAACCTTCCCGAGCGAGGCTGCGTAAAACTTTCAATGCCCGCTTGATGTTGCCGGAGAGGCAGGCATCAACCAGCACAAAATGACTGTAGCGGGATGATTCGCTAACCGAAGATTCAATTGTGTCGAAATCGATACTCGTTTGCTCGGCAAAGCGGATCGATAATTTTTCAAGCTCCTGATCAGCGGCCAGCAAATTACCCTCAGTGCGCTCGGCCAGAAACTGGGCCGACTGGCGATCAATAGCGAAGCCTTTCGACTGGGCGCGTTGTGTGATCCAGTCAGCCAGTTGATTGTCATAAACTGGCTTCAACTCAACTACCGCTCCAGCCGCGACACAGGACTTGTACCAGGCAGACGATTTGGTTTGCCGATCTGAAGCCGGGATAACAAAAATGTAAACACTGTCCTCGGGCGGGTTTGCACACAGTGTCTGAATTGCCTTGCCACCCTGCTGTCCGGGTTTGCCCGTCGGTAAAGTCACGATCCGACATTTTTGTGCTGAAAATAACGACAGTGTATCGCCGTCCTGAAGCAACTCATTCCAGTCAAATCCAGTATCGGTTTGCAGGTTGATAATATCTTCGAAGCCGGCTTTTTTTAACGCCTCACGGGCTTCGTCGAGCCAGTCGCGCAAGAGCAGCGGTTCACTGCTGACCAGCAGGTAAACAGGTTTCAGGTTTTGGGTAATCTGGGTGGCTCGCATGAGCCGCAATGCTATCACACCCTGACAAACCACTGCCCGGAAATGAAAAAGTCCCCGGCCTGGGGAGGCACGGGGACCCAAAGATTACCTGCATATTTCATCTAGCTGCGTCCTGCAAGGCATCCTGCCTCTCATGTGTAGAACCAGTTCTGCGGAGCCAGGCTCCTGGAATCAGTCCGGAATCACATTTCCATAACCCGAGTCCATCCAGGCACAAATCTATTATAGGTGCCTGGGTAACAGGTCCTATCGACGATGGGCCCCTGATTTGTAGTCTGAGGCGATATTTTTTGTAGGACAATTCCTACAAAATTACGGGAATTCTGAGTACTCAGGGCCTGTCCCGGGCTTGATCGATACGTCGAACCTTCGAGAATGAATGGTTCAGAGGCTGCCTAAATATCACGCAAGCCATCAGATGGCTCGATGTTGGATGCACGAATACCACCGAGTATCGCCGCAAACATTGCAATAACCACGGTCAACCCCAAAGCCCACAGGAAGTGTTCAATGAGTAAATAGGACAGCACCTGATCCAGGTTCAGGCGCGGCGCCAGGAATCGATTGATCAAATATTCAAACGCCAGATAAATCAGTACGGCAAGTAGCCATCCCAATATCGCGGTATACAGGGATTGCAACACTGGAAACAATACAATGCGCCCACTTTTGAAACCCACCAGACGTAAAACACTCAAATCCTTGCGTTTACGATCGACATTGGCCCAGAGACTTGCCCCCAGCGAAAAAGTAAATCCCAGCGCACCGACGCAGGCGATAATCCAGAATATAATCGACAAGTTCTGATCGATAGACTGCACCGTTGAAATTTCACCGACATTGGCTTTGACTCGCACGCCTTCGGACTCGAGGTCACGCACCAGTTTATCGACATCGTAAATCGAACGAGCATAAAGGCGAAATGACGGATAAACGCGCTCAATCGAATCATCGCTGTTACCTTCCCATCCCAACTCCGGAACCGCACGCCCATCTTTGAACTGCTCGCTGGCGACTAGTAAATCGAGATTAACAAAGGCGACATTACGGCTAGTCACAGCAATATCGGCTACATTGATAACCTGTAGTGGCAAATGAACACGTTCGCGCTTACCCTGAAACTGACGTGCCAGGCTGGCGTCGATTTCATCGCCGGCATTTACCTTCAACTTCCTTGCAGCAGCCTGACTCAGAATAGCCTGATAATAATCCTGCGGGACCTGCTCGATGCCAACCAACAGCGGGTCGCCGCTGGCCGTTGCGAGCAATTCAGTCGACAGAATCCGATTCGCTGTTTTACTCTTAAGCTGGATCGTGGCCGCCAACGCACGTGTTTTCGGGATAATAAATTCGACATCCTGGCGATTACGGTAAGCGTCAATCCAGGCGTCATTGTAGCGACCACTGCCGATGGGCCTGATTTCCCGGTTGATCGGGTTTTCGACCAGTTCAACAATCATGCTTTGCACAATTCCAAATTTCAGGCCGAACAAAATCAACATTGGTGCCAGTACCGATGACAATGCCAGAACAAAACACCCCGACATGCGCCATTCGTGGCTATAGTCACGAAAGCTGAGCCAAATGATGTTAGTAATCTGTGCCATCAGTCGCTGAACCTTGACTGGTAAACCTTACCATTGTCGACCGGCCCTGCTTCCTGTTTCAGTGTACGTAACTCCATTTTATACACATGTGCCCAGTCGTGGCTGGCGGTAATCAGCGTGATTTTCAAGCCTTTTATCAACTCCATCACCACCGCCATGATTTTCTGGGCGGTAATCGGATCGAGTGCGGCGGTAGGTTCGTCTGCAATCAATATACTGGGGCGATGTGACAGCGCGCGTGCGAAGGCAACTCGCTGACGTTCTCCGGCAGATAATAATCCCGGCAATTTATCCAGTTGGCGGTGAATTCCGAGCACCCTGGAAATCGAATTGATTGAATCATCCTCGGGAAGTTTTAGCAATTGGCGCGGTAACTCAATATTCTCGCGCACGGTCAGATAAGGCAAAAGGCCACCGGATTGCAATACATACCCGATATGATGTTTACGAATCTGGGACAGGTGCCCCTGTCGGCGGCGCTGCCACATCCAGTTGATATCATGACTTTCACCATCAATCGGATGCAGGCTGAACTGGTCAGATTCATCGGGATGTAAAATTAATGCGAGCATGTCAAGCAAGGTACTCTTGCCACACCCGCTATGTCCGATAAGTGCAATATGCTCCTGTGCGCGTATCTGAACATACGGCACGACCAGGCGAAAACCGACCCCGTCAGTCAACCGCTCCTTGACCACATTCTTAAGCGAATAGACGACTGTCATGCAGCACTATGGGAGTAAATCAAGTGCCACTGGAAACATCGAGTTCCCGTTTACCGGTCCACCCCCGGGGGTCACCCATAAATCGGTGTAGTCGTGCAGCGCCTGATAATAATTTATCTTGCTTTCGAGCCGATGCATGAATTCGATTTGCACTTTGGCCGACCATTCTTCCCAACTTTCCAGGGTCAGATTCATCACTTCACCTGTGTACGGCAAATCTTCAATATACTCTCGCATATAACCCAGATCCGCCAGATTCACCCCGTCGCCCGAAGTGCTACCGGCAACCGACGACGGATCACGGCTTACGGTTGCCGCCAGACTTTTAAGATCGTCGATAAAGTTTTGCGGACTAAGCACGCCTTCTTCGGCCAGTTCCAGCACTTGTTGCAGTACATTTTTAAGATCACTGAGCTGATCACGTGTTAGCAGGACTCGCACATCGACCGAAGATCGCTCGGGATTCATAAAATCCCGGTCGATCATCCAGGCATCAAACACCTTGGGCAACGGCTGACCCGACTCTTTTTGGATATAGCGCATACGCAATGCATTACCAAGCTTGGTTACTCTGCCTTGCAACTGGGACAGTTGCGTCTCGCCCGTCTCCAGTTGCGGAATAGGAAGCGGTGGTACTCCGTTGGTAGTCGCCAGAACCTGCTGCGTAATCTGATTAGCCAGCGTTTCCAGAACATTACCAAACTCATCGACCTCACCCAGACTAACAGCGTAATAAAAATCACCAATACCAGGGTAATAAGATAACTGTTTATACAGCGATTCAGCTTTGGCGTGGTCGGCGGCGGCAGATGGCGTACGTAAATGTAATACCCAGATAGATACTGCCTTGTCATAGGCCAATTGGCGCAATTCCAGCGCGCCGAGTCGAGTAGCTCCGAGCGAATCATGACTTTCACGCGGTCCGGCATCGGTAATCAGCACTACATAACGGGCATCAAATTTGGACCAGTCCGAATCTTCGATAGCTGACTTGATTCCGGCATAGGCGTCTTCACGGAAATCCCGACTCGATACCAGCGCCGGGCTCAAGGTATTGACACCTTCAAAAAACTTCTCTACGTCAGTCCCCTGCTGCAGGCTGACATAGCGACGTGTCAGGTATTCAAGTTCAGGGACCTGATCCAGGTTGTCGCGATAAGCTGTCAGTCCAAAACTCACCTGATTGTTCAGTCCCTGTTTTTCGATCGCCGAGTAGACCTTTGCTATTGCCTCACGGGTTCGATCGATATAGGGCCCCATGGATTGCGTGGAATCAATTACAAAATGGATACCACTGCGGTAGCTCCTCTTGTCTTTACTGCTAGTTGTCAGGTTTGCATCGCCACTCGAATCATCCAGGGGCACGCTGGCGATTTTCAGTATACGAGCCTGCTCATTGTCGAGGTAGACATCTTCATGTTGCTTGATGGGTACCAGGTAAAAATTATCCCGAATTTCGAGATGGGCTTCAGGCTGGATGGCAATGACCGGAGAATTTTCAGGAGGGTTGCCCTGTACGACCGAGTCGTAGAGCGACTGGTATCCGTCCCGATCATAATCGTTTACCAGCTTTTCAAGCGCTTCCTTGCTGTTGAACAACATGACTCGCTGAATATCCTGTGGATCTTTGAATGAAACTGTCAGTGCCTGGTTCCAGACTATCGCCTGATCGCGTGGCACCCAGCCAGCCGTTTGGCCGAAACTATCGTAGCCAACCTTAATCCAGTCGCTGCCTTTTTCGTATACGTACAAAACGCTAAACGGAATAATTTCGGTTGCATCTGATGTTTTCGTCGGCGTTTTATAAAGACGTGCGTCGGGCACACTGAGCACGCGCTGATAAAGCGTCTTCTTTCCTTCCATCAGCAGGGGCTTGGTGGCGATGGCAGCCACATTGGATGCCAGTAAAGCCAGCGATGCCGCTAACATTATCCAAATCATCGATTGTCTGAATCTGGTCATCGTTTTACCTTATTCAAAATTGAGTAGAAACTGCCTGGCGTCGGCATTGCCTGCTCTGGATTCCCGTTGTGCCCATTGCCGTAGGTCGTCTATTCTTTCGACCGCAGCATTGTGTCCCAGTGCCGCCGCCTTTTGATACCACTTGTAGGCCTGGATCACGTCGGCATGATCGAGCAGCGAGTTTTCCGCCTGGAATAACGTGGGATCGGATGTTTCACCCATCACCATTATCGAAGGCAGGTGATCTTCGCGCGCAGCAAAAAAGTACAGCAGGTGTGCATCGGCCAGACTGCCTTCGTTCATATGCTGATTAGCCTTCTCGTGCACCACCTGCAACGGATAAGGTTCACCATCGTCTCGAATCTGTCGGATCAATTCTCGCGCCCGCATGCCGGGCGGTACCAGCAGGCTGCGATCAATCGTACCGGATTCCTCGTCACTGCCTGATATACCAGATATACCGGACACCCGATCGCCACGATCGCCACCGAAGAATACGAAAACAATCAAGCCAATAACAATTACGGCAACCCAAATTAGCGGGTTTTTGCGGGACGAGGCACTGGATTCGTTCAAATCTGACATATTTGTTTTCGATTTATTGTGGTTTCCGTCATCAACCGACCGTTAGCCCGGCCCATTCATCACAACGTCGTCACGGCAGTTTATGAATTATCCGGGCCATCCCGAAGCCGGGCGAATCGGTGAATTATAAACACTTGTAGCCAAGCGGTAAATTTTCCACCACGCGGAGTTGAAATTAAAACCGGTTTCAACGCAAATTTATGAAATTTCCGGGCTAAAAGCGCTGCATCTGAAAAATTAGTTGATTGTACAGGGACAATTCCAGGTTCTTGATCACATCGTTTTTTTGCCGACTGGAAGACAACAGGTTATCGTCATCTAGTTCAAAGTTTTTTTGTTGCACCAGGACTTTCGAACGAACGGTTTGAGTGTCATCTGAGGGATGCAGGCTGAAATTAAGCTGGAGCGCCAGACGTACGATGGTTATACCGGTGTTGGCGCTGGACACCACGGTTCGCTGTGGCAATTGTTTCAGACTAACCGACAGCGTAGCCTTGCCTTTACCGGGTCCGGTCAGGGTGACCCCGGCGCCCTTTAAAACCGAGCCAAGATCCTCTCGTTGTTGATCGCTAAAATTTTTGGTTATCAGGTGCAGACTATCGAGCGACTCTGGCAACTGGCTGGTCCCGGCAAGTTTAAATCCGCAACCGGACAGACCAACAACAACCAGCAAACCCGCTACAGACCGGGTTAAAAACCGGCTTCGCAGTTTAAATAACAATATTCACCAATTTGTTCGGTACCACGATTACTCTTTTCACCGCTTTACCATCAATGAATCTTGTTACCTGCTCATTGTCGAGGGCTTTTGCCTCGCAGCTTTCGCGACTTTCATCGGTCGCGATCTGCATTCTGGCGCGCAGTTTTCCGTTGACCTGAATCACCATTTCGATGCTGTTCTGAACTAGCGCAGTCTCATCAACCTGCGGCCAGGCTTGATCTACAATCTGATCGCCGTGTCCCAGAATCTGCCACAGTCGGTGACAGATATGGGGAACAATCGGTGCCAGCATCAATACCATATTTTCAAATACTTCCTGACGAATTGCTTTTGCGGCAGGTGACACATCCTGAAAACGGGATACACTGTTCAACAATTCCATATTGGCCGCGATTGCGGTATTAAACGTCAAACGACGATCAAAATCGTCGCTAACCTTTTTAATGGTCTCGTGCAATTTCAGGCGTATCGCCTTTTGCGTATCATTGAGGCTTGCATCAGTATTTGTCGGAGTTTCACTCCCGTGCGCCTGATGATCGACAACTGCCGTCCAAAACCGTTTTAGAAAACGATGTGCGCCTTCAACACCGCTATCAGACCAGTCCAGCGACTGCTCCGGTGGTGATGCAAACATGATAAAAAGGCGTACCGTGTCAGCGCCATAGCGATCGATCAGTTCTTGAGGGTCGACCGTATTCCCCTTGGACTTGGACATTTTGCCACCATCTTTGAGCACCATACCCTGGGTCAGCAATCGTTTGAAAGGCTCGCTCGACTGGATCAGGCCTTCATCACGCATTAACTTGTGATAAAAACGGGCATAGAGTAAATGCAGAATGGCGTGTTCTATCCCACCGATGTAAAGATCGACCGGATTCCAGTAGTCAGCGCGGTCATCCAGCATCGCCTGGTGCTGATCGGAACACGAGAATCGCTCCTGATACCAGGACGATTCCATAAAGGTATCAAAGGTATCAGTCTCGCGTTCGGCCTCGCCGCCACATTGAGGACAGGTTGTTTGCTTGAACGAATCCATTTTCTTGATCGGCGAACCAATGCCCTCAAACTCAATATCCTCGGGCAGTACCACCGGAAGATCAGATTCGGGCACGGCAACCGGACCACATTGCGTACAATTGATAACTGGAATCGGCGCACCCCAGTAACGTTGGCGCGAAACACCCCAGTCTCGCAGGCGATAATTTACCTGTCGTGTTCCCTTGTCCTGTTTCTCGAGCCTGTCGGCGATACAATCAAAAGCGGCATCAAACTCGAGGCCATCCAGAATATCTGAATGACAGCAACGTCCTTCCCTGGTCACGAATGAACCGAGATCAAGGTCGATCTTGCTACCATCAGCGGGTTCTATTACCTGGCGAATTTCAATTTCGTATTTGCGCGCAAATTCCCAGTCGCGTTGGTCATGCGCCGGTACCGACATGATCGCACCGGTTCCATACCCCATTAAAACGAAATTCGCGATCCATATCGGAATGGGTTCGCCATTTACCGGGTTAACCGCATCAATCCCTAACGGATAACCGAGTTTTTCCATTTTTTCGAGCGCGGCTTCCGAAGTATTGGTGTTGCGACAAGCGTCGATAAATTCAGCAATTTCAGGATTGTTGGATGCGCTACTCAACGCTAGCGGATGCTCGGCCGCAATCGCCATGAAGGTGGCGCCGTATAGCGTATCGGGGCGGGTGGTGTAAATCATTAAAGCGTCGTGTCCGGGTACTTCAAACTTGACTTCCATCCCTTCAGATCGCCCGATCCAGTTGCGTTGCATGGTTTTAACCTGCTCCGGCCATTCGACAGTATCTAGATCAGCCAGTAACTCATCGGCATAGTCGGTTATTTTCAAAAACCATTGCGCAATCTCACGACGCTCGACCTCGGTATCGCAACGCCAGCATCGGCCTTCGATCACCTGCTCATTGGCAAGCACGGTTTGATCGACCGGGCACCAGTTAACCGGTGCAGTTTTCTTATACGCAATTCCCTTTTCCATTAAACGCGTGAACAGCCATTGCTCCCAGCGATAGTACTCGGGTTTGCAGGTGGCCAGCTCACGCTTCCAGTCATATCCAAAACCAAGGCGCTTCAACTGGTCGCGCATATAGTCGATGTTTTGATAGGTCCACGCTGCTGGCGCCACCTTGTTTTTGATCGCCGCATTTTCGGCGGGCATGCCGAAAGCATCCCAACCCATCGGTTGCAGTACATTCATCCCCTGCATCCGCTTGAAGCGGGAAATAACGTCACCAATAGTGTAGTTACGTACATGACCCATGTGCAGCTTGCCGCTGGGATAGGGAAACATGCAAAGACAGTAATAACTGTCTCGACCGGGGTCCTCGTCGACCTCAAAAGTCTGCGATTGCGCCCAGTATTGCTGGACATCAGCTTCTACGGCATTTGGATCGTAAGATTCCATCAAGAGATATGCTTAAAAAATGGGGAGGATACTCGTACTCTGTCGGCATGACAATTGCGAGTTCAGTTAGTTTGTCATGGTTCACGGCAAGGCTCGCCTCGCAGGCAATGGCTGAACCCGTGTGTTATACCGACAGAGTACTACCAGTTGCTCATCGCAAAGTCTTTAAGCCGCTTTGCGCCTTGCGAACAACAATAATCCGGCGAGCAAGGCCAGCGACAACGGACCCTGGACTTTGGCGAAATAATAAAATGGCGTCAGACCGGTTCTGCCCTGCACCGACCGGGTTAAGGATTCGGTTTTAAATTGTTCGGTTTGCCCAAATATCTGCCCCTTGTGATCGATGAAGGTACTAATCCCGGTATTGGTCGAGCGTATCATTGCACGACCGGTTTCGAGGCTGCGCATTTGCGCTATCTGCATATGCTGATGTGGCGCGGTCGAGTTCCCAAACCAGGCGTCATTGCTAAGATTTATCAATAGGTTCGCCTGTGGCAAGGCCTTCATGATATCGCGACTGAATACATCCTCGAAACAGATCGACATGCCCAGCACCAGATCACCAACGCGCATCAGTTCCTGTTGCTCCGGCCCGGGGGTCAAATCGGAAAAAGGGATATCGATCAACCCATCCAGCATATCGAGCAACCAACGCATCGGATAGTACTCACCAAACATGACCAGATGGCGTTTATGATAAATACTGCGTTTCTCGCCTAGCAAAATTACGCTATTATAGAATTTGTCGGTCTCCTCGTCTTTGTATATCAAACCGGTAATGATGGGTGTATTTTGTTGTATCGCGGCTTGTTGCATCGGCTGCAGCACCTGCTCTTCGATTTCCCCCGACTGACCGGGCAATGCGGTTTCCGGCCAAACAATTAAATCGCTATCCCAATACTTAACAGTTTCGCGCCAGTAGGTATTGAATATGTTCTGACGCTGGTCACGACGCCATTTAATTTGCTGCGGAATATTGCCCTGTATAAGAGTAACCTTCAGGCTCCCGGGAACGGCTTCGGTCCAGTCAATATTTTGCAGCGCCATGCCACCGAGGGGTAACGCCAGCAACAGGCTAATCAGTTTATAACGTCGATTGCGAATCACCTGATACAAAGTAACTGCCAGTAACATACAAACAGCGCTGATACCGTAAACACCGACAACGGAAGCGAAACCCGACAAGGGTGACGAAGTTTGTGAATACCCCAGTGACAACCAGGGCATACCGGTGAATACCCAGCCTCTAAGCCATTCCAGCGCGAACCAGATCAGTGGCAGGAACCACAAACTTCGCTGACCCAGATGACGCTTGCAGTATCCCAGCGAGAGCAAGCTCAAGGCAGGAAATGTCGCCAGCACGCAGACCATCAGCGCCGTAATCGCCGAAGCCACCACGGGTGAAGCCATGCCGAAGTCATATAGGCTGTTGTAAATCCAGTAAACCCCGAACCCGAAATAACCGAGCCCGAACAAGCCTCCGAAAACAAACAGCCTGCGCAGGTCAGTCTCGGCATCAATCAACCAGATTAAAAGGGCTGGAATCAGGATCGCCAGTGGCCACCAGTAAAATGGGGCGAAAGCGAGCGGTAGCAGCGAACCCAGAATCAGGGCCGCGCCATAACGGAGAAATTCCATTCGCATTCTAAGAATTAGTGGGATGTTCAGCGGAAATTTGTCCATTATCAATTACCTGGTACAGGTGCACTTGCCGACTATCCGCATTGAGGATGCACTTGCCGACTATCCGCATTGAGGACTTTAAAGGTCAATTTGTCCAGCGAAATCGATTCACCCCGTTCGGGCAAATGGCCTATCTGGCGGAGCAAGTAGCCACCGATGGTTTCAATGTCTTCGTTTTCATATCCGGTTTTGAAATACTCGTTAAAATCGTCGAGCGGGGTCAAGGCCCGAACGCTGAATCGATCTGATCCGTGGGGCTGGATATCAACCTCTTCAGCATCGTCATGCTCATCGTCTATTTTCCCGACAATCTGTTCAAGCACATCCTCGATAGTAATCAGGCCTGATACACCGCCATATTCATCGACAATCATTGCCATATGACTACGGTTGAGACGAAATTCCTTGAGTAGTACATTCAAACGTTTACTTTCGGGAATGAAAGACGCAGAGCGGATATATTCGTTTATTTCGAAATTCTGACTCTGATCAAGTTGGACCTGGAGCAAATCCTTGGCCAGTAAAATACCTACCACATCGTCTTTGTCATCATCGATCACTGGAAAACGCGAATGCCCACACTCGGTGATTTTTTCGACGATTTCGGAGAAGCTATCCTCGTGATCGAGCACCACCATCTGCCCGCGCGGGATCATGATATCACGTACCTGCATGTCGTCAACCTGCAGAACACCTTCGATCATGGTGAGTTCATCGGCTTCAATAAGCTGATGTGACTGGAGGTTTTTTAACAGCTCCAGCAACTGTTTCTGATTTTGGGGCTCACGGGTGAATAATTTAAAGATTCGATCCAGCCACCCCTTCGTCGACCCGCCGTTTTCAGCGTCAGCCATTACAGCCCTCACTGCCGAGAAAGAACTCAATCATTATACGGATTAGTATAGCCGAGAGTACCAAGAATTTTTACTTCCTCAGCCTCCATTTGTGCGCAGTCATCGTCCTGCTGGTGATCGAAACCCTGCAGATGCAACATGCCGTGTACCACCATGTGCGCCCAATGCGCCTCTGGCGTTTTATCCTGCTCGTTCGCTTCGCTCATGACCACCGGGGCGCAGATCACCAGGTCACCAAGACAGTCATAATCGAGAAAATCTATTTCGTCCGGGAATGCGAGCACATTGGTCGGCGAATCCTGACCCCGATAATCGAGGTTTAATTTTCGGCTTTCGGCCTCATCGACTATGCGTATCGTTTGTTCGAGCTGCTGATAGGATTGCTGCAAGCTTGCCTCTACCCAGTGCGAGAACAATTTATCAAGCGGAACCGACTGCAGTAACGCATCGTTTTGCAGGTCAACTGTTATCGCCATTTTCGAATCGATCATAAGCCTCGACGATGGACTGTACCAGTGGGTGGCGTACAACATCTGCGGAAGTAAAGTAGGTGAAGCCAATATCATCCAGTGACTCCAAAATTTTAAGGCTGTGTTTTAAACCGGAAGCGTTTTTTTCTGGCAGATCGGTTTGTGTGATATCGCCTGTCACCACCGCTTGAGAACCAAAACCGATTCGAGTCAAAAACATCTTCATCTGGGTGGCAGTGGTGTTTTGCGCTTCATCGAGAATAACAAAAGCGTTGTTCAGGGTACGCCCGCGCATATAGGCCAGTGGTGCGACCTCGATGACATGTTTTGAAATCAGTTTTTCCACCTGGTCGAAACCCAGCATTTCGTAAAGCGCGTCGTATACCGGTCGCAAATAGGGGTCAACTTTCTGCGCCAGATCACCGGGAAGAAAACCCAGTTTCTCGCCCGCTTCGACCGCAGGACGAGTCAGAATCAGTCGGCTGACTTCTTCGTTTTCGAGTGCGCGCACCGCCATTGCCACCGCCAAATAGGTTTTACCCGTTCCTGCGGGACCGATGCTGAAATTAATCACCTTGCTGGCTATTAACTTCAGATATTGGCACTGGAGCTCAGACTGCGGAGTGATGTACTTGGAACGCAGCTTAATGGTGTAACGCTCCAGGTCGCCTAGCGCGTGCCTGTTCGCAACATTGAGCAGATTTTCAACTTCCTCAAGCGACAACGCAACCTTCTTGCTCTGTTCGAGAATATGTTCAATGGTATCGCATGCGGTTTGCGGAATCGTATCCTTTGAAGCCAGTGCCAACTGATCTTCTTTCACCCGCAACACAAAACCGAAATGGCTTTCGATAGCTTTGATGTTACGATTCAAGACCCCGCAAAAATTGGCTATTTGCTCGGAGCTGAAACTGGACAGGCTGATCGAATGATTCAAAACCTATTCCGCCAGAATCCCTTTCATCGAGTTATTTAAAGCCTGCGTAATATCGACCTCGGTAAACTGACCGATTAGATTATCCGGCCCGACAAAATTAACCACACGATTGTTTTCAGTTCGACCCGCCAGTTCCAGATCTGACTTTCGCGAATAACCTTCCACCAGAATACGTTGCCGGCTTCCCACCATTTGACGGGATATTCGATTTGCCTGATGTAACAGCCGTTCCTGCAACAGTTTCAACCGTTGCTTCTTGGTTTCCATCGACACCTCATCGGGCATGAACGATGCCGGAGTACCCGGCCGTGCACTGTAGATAAAACTGAAAGAAAAATCGAAACCGACATCTTCGATCAATTTCATTGTGGCCTCGAAATCGGCATCGGTTTCACCCGGAAACCCAATAATAAAATCGGTGGATAAACTTATGTCAGGTCGGATTCGCTTAAGCTTGTTAAGCTTGTGCTTATACTCGATTGCGCTGTGGCCGCGCTTCATCATATTGAGAATGCGATCTGATCCGCTCTGAACTGGAAGATGTAAATGACTAACCAACTCGGGCACGGTAGCGTACGCTTCGATCAAATTATCTGAGAATTCAACTGGATGAGACGTGGTATAACGAATGCGATCGATTCCATCGATTGATGCAACATAGTGGATCAACAAAGCAAGGTCGGACAGTTCGCCATCGTGCATTAAACCTCGATAAGCATTAACATTCTGACCGAGTAAATTGACTTCACGCACACCCTGCCCGGCCAGGCTCGCCACTTCGGCAATCACATCGTCGAGCGGGCGACTGATTTCCTCCCCACGGGTATAGGGAACCACGCAGAAGGTACAATATTTACTGCAGCCTTCCATGATTGAAACAAAGGCTTTGACTCCATCTGATCGCGGCTCTGGCAGATGATCAAATTTTTCGATTTCGGGAAAACTGACATCAACTACGGCTTTTCCGCTGCTACGTGATTCGCGCAACATTTGAGGCAGGCGATGCAGCGTCTGCGGCCCGAAAACCATATCGACAAAAGGCGCCCGATCTCGAATAGCAGCACCTTCCTGACTGGCGACACAACCCCCGACGCCGATCACCATATTCGGATTTTTTTGTTTCAGTTTTTTCCAGCGGCCGAGTTGGGAAAAGACTTTTTCCTGCGCCTTTTCACGAATCGAGCAGGTATTCAGCAGCAATACATCCGCTTCCGATTCCTGCTCGGTAACCGATAGATTGCAACCCTGTGCCAGAACGTCCAGCATTTTTGCCGAATCTCCAGCATTTTTGCCGAATCGTACTCGTTCATCTGACAGCCGTGGGTTTTGATGAATACTTTGCCGCTCATGCGCCTATTCTAGTCAATATTCGGGTCAAAAGCGCGCAACATACACGGGGTTTGTGCGGGTTTCCAGTGTTTTCCAATTTGATAGACACAAAGTCTGTCTCTTTCGTTGGTTCCTAGCGGGGATAAGGGATTATATTGTCTTTCGGGGCTTCATTTGCAGTCTGCTGTTTTCTTTCCTGCACCAGATCCGCAACGTCACATTGGGGGTTAAAGCCTTTTACAGATTCTACCAGCATAGCGCGACTGCGCTCGACATCATGTGAATTGATAGTTACCTCGAATTGATCGATATAGTCGACCAGAATTTTCCAGGGCAAGTATTCCTCTTCTGCCGTCATGATTAGATCATGCTGGGTGGACGATACATATTCCCCAATCAGCAGTTCCTCGTACAGTTTTTCACCCGGGCGTAAACCGGTATAGATAATTTCGATATCACCCTCGGGGTTCACATCATCCTTAACCTCGAAACCACTCAAGTGGATCATGCGTCGGGCCATGTCGAGAATTTTTACTGGTTCACCCATATCCAGCACAAACATATCGCCTCCCCGACCCATTGCGCCGGCCTGTATCACTAGTTGTGCAGCTTCGGGAATGGTCATGAAGTATCGTACAATCTTGGGATCGGTCACGGTAACTGGGCCACCTTTGTGGATTTGTT
>QIJI01000451.1 GCA_003231795.1 Gammaproteobacteria bacterium | reverse complement strand
TATGGCGGCGAGAAATCGAAATTAATGCATTTAATGCCTTGGAGATACGTTCACGCGCAAGATCGTCGCCCATGTTTTCATACATAGCCGTGCTGCCCGCCACATCGGCAAACATCACCACGCAATTGATTGTTTCTCTCGTCACAAATTAAATTCCTTACAAGACAGCCGGCGCGGAACGAACCGTTTCGGGGATCTTTTAGACTCTCATTGACAGGTATTACAACTATTTAGAAATCGGCAGACCAAATTCCTTGCTGAAGATTTTTTGCAGGGCTGAGTCTACCACGCCCGGTCGAGTTCTTCCTTAAGGACATCACTAAAAATGCCTTTAGTGTATATAGCACGTTACAAAAAAATATGGAGATACACTAAGGAGTCTGTCGGATTGGGGTGTCGTAGCGAGGGGAAGTCATTTTGAAACAGATTTATCCTGAGTCCGACAGGCTCCTAAACATTACTTGCCGAGATATAGTCGATCGCGCGCTTTATTCGCTGAAGACTGCGATCCTTGCCCACCAGTTCTACCGTCTGGTCGATCGGCGGTGAAAACGAGCCCCCGGTTACTGCTACCCTCAGTGGCTGCCCCACCTTGCCCATACCGACCTCTAGCCTGGCCGTTACATCTTCGATAACCGCATGAATCGAAGCGGCGTCCCACCGATTTAGCGGCTCAAGCCCGGCCAGTAAATGTTGCAACGGTTCGAGCGCAGCAGGCTTTAACACCTTGGTTACGGCTTTTTCGTCGTAGCTTTCAAAATCCTGAAAGCAGTAAAGCATGCTATCCACCAGCTGGTTAACGGTTGACACTCGCTGGCGATACAAATCTATCAGTAGATCTATGTTCAGATCGCTATCAAATTCGATATCTAAACGATCAAGGCGCTGATGAACCAGATCCACTATCTGCGCCAGCGGTGTTTCCATCAAGTACTGCTGGTTGATCCAGTTAAGCTTTTCGGTATTGAAAGATGACGCCGAGCGGTTGATATCGCCGATTTCGAAATAGTCGATCATTTCCTGCTGGCTGAAAATTTCCTGATCACCGTGTGACCAGCCCAGTCGCACCAGGTAGTTTAGTAGCGCCTGTGGCAAATAACCGGCATCATGATACTGCATCACTCCAACCGCGCCATGGCGCTTGGACAGCCGCTTGCCGTCATCGCCGAGAATCATCGGCAGGTGTGCAAATTCTGGTATCTCGGCACCGAGAGCCTGAAGAATATTAATTTGCCGGGGGGTATTGTTGACGTGGTCATCACCGCGTAATACGTGCGTAATTTCCATATCCATATCGTCAACCACAACCGATAAATTATAGGTCGGACTGCCGTCGCTTCGCTTGATGATCAAATCATCCAGCTCGCTATTACTGAAGCTGATTTCACCTTTAACCAGATCGCAGAAGGTGACGTCGCCCTGTTGAGGGTTTCTAAATCGAACCACCAGTGACTCGGCATCGGATGGCTTTAATCCGAGATCCCGACAGCGACCATCGTATCGGGGCTTGTGCTTGTCAGCCATTTGTTGTTCACGTAATGAATCCAGCCGCTCGCGCGAACACTGGCAGTAGTAGGCGTCACCCTGTTCGATCAGCTGCTCAATCACTTCAAGATAACGATCAAATCGCTCGGTCTGAAAATAGGGTCCTTCGTCACAATCGAGCCCCAACCACGACATTCCATCGATAATCGCCTGAACCGATTCCGGGGTCGAACGCTCAAGATCCGTATCTTCTATACGCAGCACAAACTGGCCGTTCATTTTTCTACTGAACAACCAGCAGAACAATGCGGTTCTCGCGCCACCAAGGTGCAGCACGCCAGTCGGGCTCGGGGCGAATCGTGTTTTAATCATGGGTGTCTTAACGGGTACAACAACGCGCGGTATTCTACCGGATAAACCCCGGCGGCACTTTAATTTTTACTGCGCTAAAAGCGTTTTTCAATTTCCAGTACCACGCCGGCTTTTTCCATACTGGTGTGACGTAGAAACGAATTCCCGAGCAGTACATCAAAAGGCTGATCCCCGGGGATAACCATGGCTTCAACCTGGCGCTGGCGTACTTCGATGCCGCCAATACTTACCAAATTCAAGCGGATTTGATATACGTTGACGATTGACGCGGCGGTCTGTGCGGTACTGCGGGCGGCGTTACTGAGGTCAATTTTTAGTCTGGCGGCCTTGTCACCGCTCAGGGTAACAAATGTGGCTCCCGTATCCACCAGAAAACGAGTCGCCTGACCGTTAATTTTACCCTTAACTACATACATGCCAAACGAATCCGGATAAATTTTTAGTCGCGTTCGATCCGGCTTCTTGAAATTACCGGCAATCGATTGATTCAGATCCAGCCTCGAGATTTTGCCATCGATTTCGACTACGGCACCACGAGCCGATGCCGATTTCAGTAAAACGCCTTTGAAAGTTTCACCTTTATTGACAATTTTCTGCTCACCATCAACCTGGATTAAGGCCTTGTCAGAAAACAATGCAATCACTTTTACATTGACCGCCTGCGCGTTGACAGGCGCACTTGTCGACAACAAAATAAAAGTAGTTATGAGTAATCTGGAAATCATCAGTCAAACGACAAAATTCAATATCAGGTGCATACAGATAAGTGCGTAAATTCCAGCGAGCACATCATCGATCATTATACCGAAACCACCCTGCATTTTCTGGTCCGCCAGCTTGACCGGCCAGGGTTTAAAAATATCGAAAATTCTGAATAGCACAAACCCGAGTAGAATCCATTGCCAGGTCAGCGGTACCGCAGTCATCGTAATCCAGAATCCGACAAATTCATCCCACACAATACCCGAATGATCGTGAACGCCGAGCGCTTTACTGGTGTTGTCACAGAGAAATACGCCGATCACAAAAGCAACGACTACAATGGCCAGATAGAAAGGTAAGTCGAGCCCGGCGAAGAGCAGATAGAACGGAATTGCGACCAGGGTACCGAATGTACCCGGCGCCTTTGGGGCCAGACCGCTACCAAAGCCCAATGCCAGCAAATGCAAAGGGTTAGCTAACATGGATGCGGGGATTTTAGTCAAAATGTTGATACCCCGCCGCTACAGTAGCCAGATCAACATCGCTTTCGCCATTATCAAGAAGATATCCCGAGTCGGTAATATGACCGACCACGCTCAGTCGACAGTCGGGATGATCCTGGTTCCATCGGCCGATCTGCGTTTCATTCGCTGCAGCTATGCAACAACAAATTTCGTAGTCGTCGCCGGCATTGAGCGCATATTCGTAAGCTGCCTGTTGTTGAATCCATTGATTTACCGGTAACTGGTCCTGGTAGACAGTCGCACCGCAATTGCTGGATTTCAGGATATGCGCCAGATCGGCCTGCAATCCATCGGAAATATCGATCGCAGCGCTGGCGAACTGCCGTAGAAAAGACTGCAGCTGCAAACGCGGCCGGGGACGATTTAGCGCCTGCCTGCAAGTTGCATCCAGGGCCTCGGGTAATTCGATTTTGTGCTGAATCGACGCAAGCCCGAGCCCTGCGTTACCAAGCTCACCCGATACCAGAATCAGATCACCCGGGCTGGCACCCTTGCGAGTTATATATTGACCAGCCGGCACCAGCCCGCCAATTTGTATTCCGACCGACAGGCTTCCACGACAGGTATCGCCACCGATCAGTTCGAGTCCATATTGTTGCGCCGTCTGATTGAGTGAATCGGCAAATGGGCGCAACCAGTCATCATCACTATGCGGCAAGGTCAACGACAGTAAAAACCAGGCGGGATCGGCAGCCATCGCAGCCAGATCACTCAGATTCACCGCCAGCGCCTTGTAAGCGATATCAGCCGCCGAGGTTTCCTGCGGAAAGTGAATCCCGGAGATGAGGGTGTCAGTACTGACGACCAGTTGCATCTGCGCAGGTATGTCCACTACGGCTGCATCGTCACCGACCGATAGCAGAGTATTCGGGTCGGCATCGCCAATAGCCGAGAAATACCGGCTGATTATCGAAAACTCATCCCGGGCCTTAGTCATTGCAAATAACGGTCATTGAAGGAGTACTAGCACTACCTGGCCACTTCTTGCTCGCGCAGGATTGCGCATAACGGATCCAGAACGCCATTAATAAACTTGTGGCTATCATCGGCGCCGTATGTTTTAGCCAGGTTAATCGCCTCGTTAATGACTACCTTGAAAGGAATTTCGAGATGGTTTTGTAATTCGTAGGTGGCGATACGAAGAATGCTGGTTTCGATCGGATCAATGTGGTCTTCAAACTTCTCGACGTGCCTGCGATAACATGCGTCGAGCTTATCCACCTGCGGCGGAATCTGATATAGCAATTCCAGGAAATATTCTTCGTCGCCGGCAGCAATGCCCTGCTCCTGCAGATAATGGTCTCTTATCCAGTCAAGCTCTTCGCCCGACAGTTGCCATTGATATAAAGCCTGCATCGCCTTGTCACGGGCATGCTTGCGTTTCTTAATAAATCGCGCCTTGTCCTTCACAACTTAATTGATTTTGCGCAGCAAACTGATCATTTCCATCGCACTCATGGCTGCATCGGCGCCCTTGTTGCCGGCCTTGGTTCCGGCACGTTCGATTGCCTGCTCGATGGTATCGGTGGTTAAAATTGCGTTGATGACCGGAACCGAAGTCGCTAATGCAATCGACGACAGTGCCCTGGCGCTTTCGCCGGCGACAATATCGAAATGCGGGGTTGAACCGCGAATTACCGCCCCCAGCGCAATCACCGCGTCATATTTTCCGGAAGCGGCAAAGGTTTGCACCACCAGCGGAATTTCGAGCGCGCCCGGCACATGGCTAACCGTGATATCGCCGCTTGTGATACCGGCACGCTGCAATGTATCTAGCGTAGCGGCTAACAGGCTTTCAACAATAAAACCGTTAAAGCGCCCTGTTACAACCGCTATTTTTGCATTGCTGACGGTAAGGTCACCGTCTACTTTTTTAATATCCACCATGACGTTATTCCTGATCGGTAAAATAGTCTACAACTTCAAGGCCGAATCCTGCGAGGCCATGAAAAATTTTCGGTGCGCTGAGTAAACGCATCTTGCGTACTCCAAGATCGGCCAGTATCTGGGCGCCAATACCATAAGTGCGTTGATCATCGCCATGATCATCGTCGCCATGGCCCTGAATCATGTACTCGATTCTTTGCACCATATCTTTCGGTGTCTCTGCCTGGCGTAAAAACACGATCACGCCTTCTCCGGCCTGGTCGATGGTGCTCATCACATCACGCAATGGCCACCCACGACCGGTTGTTCCAGCAAGCGTGTCACTCAGGGTGTTTTGTACATGAACCCGTACCAGAATTGGCTTATCCGCATCGATTTTCCCTTTGACCAACGCAATATGCAGTTCCTGCGCAATACTATCTTCGAAGGCATAAAGTTTGAACTCGCCAAAGTCGGTCGGGAAATTCGACTCGACAATGCGTTCTACCGTGTGCTCGTTCTCGATACGATAGCGAATTAAATCTTCGATGGTGCCGATTTTTAAATCATGATTGCGTGCAAATATTTCGAGGTCCTTGCGCCGCGCCATGGAACCATCATCGTTGAGAATTTCTACAATCGCAGCGGCAGGCTCAAATCCTGCAAGTCGCGCCAGATCACAACCTGCTTCGGTATGGCCCGCACGAAACAGGACTCCGCCTTTACGCGCCATAACCGGAAAAATATGCCCAGGTTGCACGATACTACCGGGAGTGGCATCCGGTTTTACGGCTGCATGAATGGTAGTCGCTCGATCGGCCGCAGAGATTCCGGTGGTAACACCTTCGGCTGCCTCAATCGAAACGGTAAAATTGGTTTCCATCTGCTCACGGTTATCACCAACCATCAGCGGCAAGCGCAATTGTTTGCAACGCTGCTCGGACAAAGTCAGGCAAATCAAACCGCGCGCATGCTTGGCCATGAAATTGATATGACCCGGGGTTACCGCCTCGGCGGCCATGATAATATCGCCTTCGTTTTCGCGATCCTCATCATCCATGATCACGACCATCTTGCCAGCCTTGATGTCGTCGATAATTTCCTGGGTCGAATTTAAATCCATATCGAAGCTCGTGGTCGAACAATTAAGGAATGGTAAATCCTGATTTTATCAGGGTTTCGAGAAACTGCTGATCTTTGGCGCTGACATCAGCTTCGGCTTCCGCTTCGCGTGCTCTGCCCTGGATTAAACGTTCCAGATAACGCGCAATAATATCGACTTCGATATTAACGTTTGAGCCTGGTTTATAATACTGAAACAGGGTGTTTTGCTGAGTATGTGGAACAATATTAACATCAAAGCAATTAGCCTCGACATGATTAACCGTCAAACTGGTACCGTCGAGAGTCACCGATCCCTTCGCGGCAATGTAATGCTGAAGTCCCGCATCGACCTCGAAACGATAGCGAATCGAACGGGCGTCATCATCCATCTCAAGCAGGCGAGCGACGCCATCGACATGCCCACTGACCAGATGTCCACCCAACGCCGTATTCAAAGTCAGTGCCTTTTCCAGGTTGACCGGGCTACCCGCTTTCAGATGAGCCAGGCTGGTTTTTTTCAGGGTCTCGATCGATACATCGGCGACAAAAACTTCATCGACTAACTCGATCGCTGTCAAACAGACGCCATTGACGGCAATGCTGTCGCCTATATCAGATTTGGCAAATTCAAATTCCGCACATTGGATACGCAATCTCAGATCGCCGCCAATGGCATCGCAGGCCTCAATCTTGCCGATCGCCTGAATAATACCGGTAAACATTCAGCAACCCCCGCTTTCCAATTCCAGCGTCAGGCGCAGATCTTCACCAAACTGCCGGAAATCCCTGATTTTACAGTTTTTACGCTGCTCCATTGAATTTAACTCACCCAGATCAAATACCCCGCGAGCCGCACTACCCAACAGATGCGGAGCCAGATACAGTTGAATCTGATCGACCAGCGACTGATCTATCAGTGCTCCCGCTAGATGTTGACCACATTCGCTATGAATTTCGTTTATGCCTCTCATGGCCAGATCACGCAACATCGCCTCGAGATTAACCTGACCCTGGGGAGTCGATGCAGCCTGTATGACTGTCGCGCCCAGCCCGCGCAACTGCTCCAGTTTGTCTTCATCCTGACTCAAGCTAACAATCCAGATTTCGCCCGCGGTTGAAAATAATTTCTCGTTTCCGCTGAGCCTCAAGCGGGAGTCCACTATGACCCGCACCGGGTGACGAATCGCACAATTCTGTTCGAGATCGGTCATATCAAGTCTTAAGTTGAGCGAAGGATCATCATCCAGCACCGTTTGGGCGCTGCTGAGGATGGCCGAGGAGCGTGCGCGCAGGAATTGCACGTCCCGCCGTGCCGCATCACCGGTAATCCACTGACTGAAACCATTTTTGAGTGCGGTTCCACCGTCGAGCGAGCAAGCCATTTTGATCCCCACAAAAGGCAGGCCCTGCTCCATGCGCTTGACAAACCCCCGGTTGAGCCATCGCGCCTCAGCTTCGAGTACGCCGCATTTAACCTCAATTCCAGCCGCGCGTAGCAATTCGAGACCTCGCCCGGACACCTTCGGATTGGGATCCTGCATGGCTACAACCACCCGTGCGGGTTTCGCCGCCAACACCGCTTCGACGCAGGGCGGAGTACGACCGTGGTGGGAACAAGGCTCCAACGTGACATAAAAATTGGCGGCTTCAGGAATATCAGTCGAACCGATAGCATTGACCTCGGCATGAGGCCCTCCGGTAAATTCATGCCAACCCGAAGCAATCATTTTATTCTGCGCCACGATAACGCAACCAACCGCAGGATTGGGGGGTGTCGAATACAGGCCCTTACGCGCCTGACGTAGCGCCTCGGCCATCCACAGTTGATCGGACCCGAGCATCAATCCTCCTCATCGATCAACGGAACCTGGCGGCGGTGCATTTCTGGGGTGGGCTCGGAGGCCAGGGTTTGAATCACTTCTTCAAACGCCTGGATGTCTTCAAAGCTCAGGTAAACTGACGCAAACCGAATATAGGCGACATGATCAACCCGTTGTAACTCGTGCATGACCATCGCGCCAATCTTGCGCGAAGAAATCTCTCGGGATTCGATGCCGACCAACTGACGTTTGATATGATTCATCGCATCTTCGATCTGTTCGGCCGATACCGGACGCTTTTCCAGCGCCCGCATCATTCCGCTGCGCAACCTGACTTCATCAAAGGCGTCGCGGCTGCCATCATTTTTAATCACCATCGGCATATTGAGCATCGGTGATTCATAGGTGGTAAAGCGCGTTTCGCAGGACACGCACTCCCTTCTGCGGCGTACCTGAGCTGACTCCGATGCGAGTCGGGAATCGACTACGCGGGTATCAGGCGTACCGCAGAAAGGACATTTCATGACAGAGCACTAGTCGTTACGATAAACCGGCAAACGTTGACAGATTTCGCCGACCTTGGCTTTGACTGCCTCAATCACATCGTCATTACCCATGTTATCAAGAATGTCGCTAATCCAGTTAGCCAGATCACGCGACTCCTGTTGGTTGAAACCACGAGTGGTGATCGCGGGTGAACCGATGCGCAGACCTGACGTGACAAACGGCGACTGTGGATCATTGGGTACCGAATTCTTGTTAACCGTAATATGAGCCTGACTTAAGGCGGCATCGGCGGCTTTGCCTGTTAGGCCTTTACTGATCAGCGACAGCAGGAACAGATGATTGTCGGTACCGCCTGAAACCACATCAAACCCGCGTTTGATGAATTCTTCTGCCATCGCGTTGGCATTGACGACCACCTGCTTCTGGTACTCGACGAACTCATCGCTCATGGCCTCCTTGAAAGCGACCGCCTTGGCTGCAATAACATGCATCAGCGGCCCACCCTGAGTGCCGGGAAATACCATTGAATTCAATTTCTTTTCAATGTCTTCGTTAGCCTTGGCAAGAATGATTCCACCGCGCGGACCGCGCAGGGTTTTGTGTGTAGTGCTGGTACAAACGTCGGCAATTGCAACAGGACTCGGGTAAACACCGGCGGCAACAAGACCGGCAACATGCGCCATGTCGACGAACAGATAGGCACCGACCGAGTCGGCAATATCACGGAACCGCTGCCAGTCCATAACGCGGGAATAGGCAGAAAACCCGGCAATAATCATTTTCGGCTTGTGTTCCTGTGCCAGTGCTTCGACGTCGTCGTAATCAATTTCACCGGATTCGACATTCAGACCATATTGCACTGCATTGAATAATTTGCCGGAGAAATTCACCTTGGAACCGTGGGTCAGGTGACCTCCATCAGACAGGCTCATGCCTAAAATAGTGTCGCCCGCATTGCACAGCGCGAAATAAACCGCTGCATTGGCCTGTGAGCCAGAATGCGGTTGCACATTGGCATAATCGGCGTTGAAAAGCTTTTTGACACGCTGAATCGCCAGATCTTCGGCCACATCAACGTGTTCGCAACCACCATAATAGCGTTTTGAAGGGTAACCTTCCGCATACTTGTTCGTCAGCACCGAACCTTGTGCCTGCATTACCCGAGGGCTGGCGTAGTTTTCTGATGCAATCAGTTCGATATGAGCTTCCTGTCGCGCGACTTCATCCTGCATCGACGCCCACAGTTCAGGGTCGAAATCGGCAATATTCATTGATTTGGAAAACATTGCGTTAACCTCGGATAAAATGAACGCGCATAGTACAAAAAAGTCCTGCAACTAGCACTAAAAATCTCGACAAATTAAGTGCTTATAACGGCATATTAACAATGCTCATTTAGCTTGATTTCCCTTCTTGATTTCCCTTAGGGTCGCCCCATATTGTATACTTCCACGAACCCACAATGCAGGTAAATACTCATGGAAAATGTAGGCATATATACACCCCCCCAGGAAGCCAGGACGATGCCGGCGGATGCGGCGGCCGTATTTGACTCGAGTCTGACCTTGAATGAGCTCGAAGTGACGCAATCGGCACAGGACAAGCTGATGGAAATCATTTCCCAGACCGACGAGGATGTCTCGGCAATTCGCATTTACATTAGTGGCGGCGGATGCGGCGGTCTCGCATACGGAATGACCTTTACCGATGACCAAGGCGATTTTGACACCATTTTGCAGTTTGACGGCTTCAAGGTTCTGGTCGACGTGGTTGCGCTGAATTACCTGCGTGGCGCACAGATCGACTATGTCCAGGAAGTGGGACGCGAACGTTTCGTGTTCAACAACGTATTCGCTGAAACCGGTGGCTCCGGTACCTGCGGCGGATGCGGAGCTGCCGATGGTGGAAGCGGCTGATCACCCCGGTTAACCGCAAAATCAAATCATCAACACAGACAAAGCCTGGTCCCGATCCAGGCTTTGTTCTTTTAGTCGCGCCTTCAGGCAGTTACCGGATCGCAGCTTACACATCCGCGGCCCAGGCTCTCGGCATGCCGATTCTGGTGGTATCCAATAGCGAACATTCGTTAGTGCCACAGGTAGCCAATGGCATAACTGTCGATTTTTCCGAACCCGAGCAAGCATTTGATACGATTGTCGATGCTATTGCCGGGCGCAGTATCGCCTGCGTACTCGCAACCGATGATAGTTGCGTAAACCTATGTAGCCGCCTTGGGGAGCACCTGGATCTACCTCAAAACAACGCCACTGCCACTGAATTGACCCAGCGCAAGGATCTGGGTCGCGCAGCGCTGCGCCAAAGTGAATGTAATACGCCTGACTTCGAGGTTGTCAGTATTAGCGATGTGGCTGCCGGCAAACTGTCTGTTGACTTTCCGGTTGTGCTCAAGCCACTGGGATTATCGGCAAGTCGCGGCGTCATCCGGGCCAATTGCAAAGCGCAGTACATCGAGGCCGGAAAACGCATCAGCAATATTCTGGAAACCTCACATTTGCAGGGTTTCAGTCGTGATCATCTGTTGGTTGAATCCTATATCGACGGTGCCGAATTTGCGGTCGAAGGGTTTATGGTTAATCAGGAGTTCAAGCTATTGGCCATATTCGATAAACCCGAACCCATGCAGGGTCCCTATTTTGAAGAAACCTATTACCTGACCCCTACCCGGCTCGATCAGGGACAACAAGATGAACTTGTTAACGAAATCGCAAAATGTTGTGTTGCCTACGGACTGACTCAGGGTCCGGTGCATGCTGAAGCTCGAATGTCGGCTTCGGGGCCGGTGCTACTCGAACTGGCTGCAAGAACGATCGGCGGGCAATGCGGACAGCTAATAGAATTTTCGCTACAACAAAAGCTTGAGGAACTGGTAATAAGGGGAATGTGCGGAATCCCCCCGCAGGCAGGCGACCAGCAGGAATCCGCGGGAGTTCTGATGATCCCAATCACGCAAAGTGGAATTCTGAAACGGGTGGAAGGGTTAACCGCAGCAATGCAAACCGAATTCATCAAGGATGTCGAAATCCATATCAATCCGGGGTACGAACTGATTCCATTGCCCGAAGGCGCCAGTTATCTGGGTTTTATTTTCGCGCAGGCACCTGATTTCGACCAAACCTACCGTGCATTGAGGAGCGCATATGAAAAACTTCGATTTGTAACGCAACCGAAATGGGAGCTTGAAAGCCTCGCAGGTTAGTGGTCGACCACCAAACTTATTTTTTGGCGCCCGGCGGCCTGAAGCCCTCTGGCTGATTTCCCAGGTCGCCTTCCTTGAAAATAAATCCGACCAGGTGTTGTTCCAGGATCGCCAGACTTGCCGGATCGATAGTAGACAGGCCATTTTCATTGATAATCATGGTCTGGCGCTCGATCCACTGATCCCAGCCTTGTGCTGACACATTTTCAAAAATGCGTTGCCCCAATTCGCCTGGATAAGGTACCCGCTCTAGTCCGGGAGCTTCCTCACCCAATACCACACAATTAACTGTTCGAGCCATTTCATACATCCCATAAAAAAAGCGACCAAAAAAAAGAAGCAGCCACTACGGTTGCTTCTCATGATAACAAAATTAATCGCAATCAGAACGCGTAATTAATACCCAGTGAAAGTATTGGGAATAATTCAAATTCATCCAGTTCGTCTTCTGCATCATCCTCGGCATCTTGCAAGGTTACATCGAGCTCAGCCTGACCAACGAAGTTACCACCGGCAATTACAGCAGCATCGAAATCAACATCCGGGTCGAGCAGTGCGACTCCAATTTCTACTGAAATCGAAAAACCAGGATCATAGCTGGCCTTTCTTCCCCACCCGATGCCCAGATATGGTTGATAGGAGTCTCCAAGGCTGACCTTCCCTCCAATTTCACCACCGACTAAATCGCCCGCATCGAAGGCTTGACCATCGATCGTACCACTGCCAATTAGCATTCCCGAGAAATCCAGACTACCGTTATTTTTCAGCATGCCTGCAGTCAAATGAAAAGTGCCATTGAATATATACCAGTCCACCAGGATCGCACTGGCACCGTAGTCAGCATCCAGTTCAGCTTCGATATCCAGTTCCGCACCATCGTCACCGACTGTTAGAGTATCTTCTTCTCCATCGATATTTACGCTGGTCAATGCAGCACGAAGGTTTACTGTTTGGGTAAGCGCCACACTCAAGTCTATTCCTGCTCCAAGTGTCCCGGCTTTCAAACCCACTCCAACCTCTAACGCATTAGCAACCCCGGAGAGAGCGAGAAGGCTCAAGCCTAATCCAATCAGTTTTTTCATTAACATATTTCCATTTTGATCTGTGTTGTAGGCATAAGTATAGAAGAATTCTTATCAAGTGCTTAGCTAAAAGTTTCATCAAGTTATGCGTGTTTCTTCGCGTTCTACATATCATTTTTCGATTAATTTACTATTATTGGGTTTAATGCCAAAATAACCCGCAAAATCAGAAGGAGTTGCGTTGTCTGCCTACACAGCACAAAACGATCAACCGTCCCGAAAGAGTTTCCAAATATCTAGCAACGGTGTTTCTCACACCGGCCACGTCAGATCTAAAAATGAAGATTCGATACTGGTGCTAGCCGATGAAAACGTCTGGATCGTGGCCGATGGTATGGGTGGGCATCACGCTGGTGACTTCGCCAGCCAGACCATTACCAATAATCTGAGCTTGTTCAAGCAACATGAATCGCTCGACGACAACATATTATTGCTGGAAGAAAACATTCTGAATTCGAATGCAATCATCCGTAAAAAGTCGTTTAAACTCGGGCATAACGCAACTATCGGTAGCACCGTGGTCTGCAGTTATTTATGGGACAACTATCTTTTTACCTTTTGGGCGGGTGATAGCCGTCTGTATCGATTCAGGGACTCAAAACTGGAACGAATGACCGAAGACCATAGCTATGTCGAGGAACTGGTCAAAATGGGAAAAATTGAAGCCAGGGACGCCGAAGATCATCCCGCTGCAAATGTGGTATTAAAGGCGGTTGGGATAGACGATAATTTACGCCTCGATTTTGAGTATTTCGAAATTCAGGACCGTGATATATTTATCATTTGCTCGGATGGGCTCTACAAGGACCTGGAAGAAAGTAAAATTACACCTATTCTTGAATCCAATTCTGAAAACATGACTGAGCTTTCGGAAGCTCTCCTGTCTACTTCGCTAGACGCGGGCGGCACTGACAACACTTCGATCATTGCGCTCAAAATTTGCAAAAAGGAAAACGATGTCTGAAGTTTGCGAATCGTTAATTAATGACTACTTCTCCGGGTCCCTCAGAATGGGTGATTTGGAAGAAGGCCTTGCGAGTATTTTTGACGCAATGCCGGCAGGTCATGTTGAGGCGCAAACCTACCTGCGGCTTCTGTACTCAGAAGACAAGATCGACTCTGATGGATTCACCGAGATCTCGCAGGTCATTTCAAAGGTCAACATTGAGTCCACCCTGAAAAACAGTCAGGAAACCGATATTTCCTATTTCGGTGAAGACAAAACGATGCACCTGACTGATTTAACCGATTCAATCGACTTTCCTGACGATACCAACGAAGACGACCTGAGCGATAAAACTGTCATTGTCCGCGTCGACAGAAATAACAACACCGAAATTGAAATATCGGAACCATCGATAGACCTCCAGGGAGAGCTTTCGCCACTGAATCCGCAAATTTTTGAAAAGCCACATAAAACCAATCGTCATGAGAACCTGGGCCCCGGCGTCACTCTGAAAGAACGATTCGTACTGCTCGAAAAACTCGGGCAGGGCGGCATGGGCGTTGTTTTCAAAGCGAAAGATCTGCTCAAGGTAGAAGCCAAGGATCGCGATCCCTACGTTGCCATCAAAGTACTTACAGATGCTTTCAAGAAGTATTCAGGTTCGTTTATCGCGCTGCAACGTGAAGCCAGCAAGGCGCAACGACTGGCCCATCCCAATATAGCCACCGTTTATGACTTTGATCGAGACGGCAATACCGTCTTCATGACGATGGAGTATTTGCAGGGCAAACCGATAAACCAGTTAATCAAGGAAATCAGCAAGAAACCGCTCAAACTCGATCATGCATTACACATTATCGAAGAACTCTGCAGCGGTCTCGCCTACGCGCATGAGAAATTTTTGATTCACTCGGATTTCAAGCCCGGGAATTGTTTTCTGCTCAGCGACGGTCACGTTAAATTGCTCGATTTCGGCATCGCACGGGCGAGCACACAAACCGATGAAGAAAAAGAAAACACCATGTTCGACCCGGCAAAACTGAGTGCTGTCACTCCGGCTTATGCTACTCCGGAAATGTTTGCCGGCATGAATCCTGATCCTCGTGACGATATTTATGGTCTGGCCTGCGTCGCCTACCAGCTACTGGCTGGCGGAAAACACCCTTACAACAAGGTGGCATCGCCCAAAATCAAGGAACTTGGGATTAAGCCAAAACCGATCAAAGGCCTCAACCGTCGCCAGCAAAAGACGCTGATGAAAGCTCTGACGGTGGTGCGCGAGGATCGTATTGAGACAGTAGAAATTTTTGCTGACGGGATGCGTTCGAAAAAATCACATACCAAGTCCATTTTACTGGTCACATTATTTCTAGTGGTGATTGGCGCTGGCGTGGGTTACAAACCATTTCTCGAGTTCCAGGCAGAACAGGATCTTTATGACAAGATTCAGCTGATTAAGAGTGGAGACAAGGCCATGATGATTGAAACCATCTGGTCGCTGGAACAACTTAACCCGGAGCAACAGAAAATTATTTCGGTCGGGTTGCGTCGTGAAATAATTACCTTTTATCGTGACCGGATCCGTTCGGTGTTTCGTCCAAAAGAAGGTCTGTACGATTATCCACAGGCTCAAAACCTGCTATCCCAGGCGAAGAAGCACTATCCCGACTCGGTCGCGTTATCAACGATTGAGGACCAGGTGAAGGAGCAGCGTGATCGCTTGATGAACAGCCTGATTTCCCTGTACAAGCGATATTTCGCCGCCAAAAAACTGGTAAAAACTACCAATGGCGAAGACCTGACGACGGTACTGCCATTGATCAAGCGCGTAGACCCTAAACACTATCTGTTAAAAGACAAGGCGTTGTCTGATTTATATTTATCCGAAGCAGAAAAATTAATTACCAAAAGGAAATACAAATCCGCGTCCAATTACATCGTTACAGGGTTAAAACTTTTTCCCGATGACACTCGTCTGCAAAGCCTGAACAAGCAGATTAACGCACAGACTCAAAATTAATGAGCCAGCAATCTTCGCCGATTCGACTGCTCGCAAAAACCTACGCGAACGATTTGATATCACGCGATCAATACATCGAGATACGCGCACAGTTGCTGAAAAAACTGCAAACCAAGGGCAGTATCGACGAAAGCGATTTACAAAATTTTACTGCGCTCACTCATAGTGGAGACCCCCCAAGAGCCGAAAAGTCCTATACCTCGTCCGACTGGATTATCATTGCACTGGGGCTGGCTGCATCCGTGGTGCTTGCCTTTGTGTTGTACGGATAGTTCGCTCGCTCTACCCAGAATCGAAATCTCACCAGGCGAATGTTGAAGTTCGATAAACCACCGGCCAGTCTCTGTATTGTTCGGCTATCGGCAATCGGCGACGTCACCCATGCGGTTCCGGTATTGCGTGCTATCCAGAAACACTGGCCGCAAACCCGTGTGACCTGGATTTGCGCAAAGCTGGAGCACAATCTTTTATCCGACATCGAAGATGTTCGCTTTATCGTCATCGATAAAAAGGCCGTGCTTGGAAGCTACTGGAAACTCTGGAAACAACTAGCCTCTGAAAAATTCGACCTTATGCTGCAAATGCAAACCTCGGCACGGGCCAACCTCACTGGTGCCTGTGTCAGAGCCGACATCAAACTAGGTTGGGACAAAAGCCGGGCGCGTGATTTTCATCGATTTTTCATGACTCATTCGGTGACCGAAAGCCACCAACAGCATCAACTTCAGGGACATCTTTCATTTGCCCGGGCACTCGGACTGGATGCGGCAGAGCCACAGTGGAATTTTCCGATACGGAATGAAGCCATTGAATTTGCGAAACAAAAACTTCCAGCAAACAGACCGATACTGCTGATATCACCTTGCTCCAGTCATCCTCACCGAAACTGGCGTGCCGATCGATACGCAGCCGTCGCGGACCATGCAATTGAGCAACACGGAATGGCGGTCGTATTATCCGGGGGACCTTCTGCGCTGGAAACGTCGTCTGGAAAGGCGATTGAAGCAGCCATGAGCAACCCCGTAACCAATTTGATTGGTAAGGATACCCTGCCACAACTGGTAGCCGTGCTTGATCGGGTTGATGTGGTTTTGACTCCGGATTCGGGCCCTGCACATTTAGCCAATGCGTTGGGAACTCCGGTGGTCGGCTTACATGCCTGCACATGGTCGAGGCGCAGCGGTCCTTACAACTCTCTCGATTTATGTGTTGATCGATTTGAACTGGCAGCTAAACGCTTTCGCAACAGCAGCCCCGATACTTTACGCTGGGGAACCCGAATCGAGGAAGAAGGCGTGATGGATCTGGTAAGCGTCGATGATGTTATCAAGCAAGTGGATCGAGTTGTTACAAATCTCAATATCTCCACGAAACCTTAATCAGACGACAGCCGCCTGGCGTAAAATGTTAATGGGTGCCAGTTCCGGTAGGTGACAGTTCTCCAGACGGACAATACTGGTATGTACAAATGCAAACTGGCCGGCCAAACTGGCATGACTGACCATGTCAGTGAACACCATCCAGGCTGAAAAAGGCGGGAATCTGAATTCCTCGTGACCTTCGCTCTCCTGCTGAAACGCCGGCGAATCTTTCATGAAATTGTGAAATTTTCGCATCTCCCGATCATAGGGTGATGAATCCAGAACCTTCAGTTCCGGCAACCCCATTGCCAGCAGATTGATAAAGCCTGTGCGCAAGTGGTCTAGGGGCCCTTTGGTCAAATGTCCAGGGTTCGAACTCGCGCAATTCAAACCTGCATCACCGGCATAACGCTGACACAATTCTGGAAAATTACCCTTGGTCGCCCAAACCCGGTCTTCCTCGGGGTTAACATTGATAAAGAAACGTAAAATTCGATCGCCGTTAGTCGCGCCATAGGCACCAGCATCGACATGCACCAGTTCATTGCTGGCATGGGCTGATAAGTTTCTCCCCTGCTCTTCGATCGGCCGAAAACTACAGGTCCCTACGGTCCAGTTGCGAGTTAAACGCGGGGTTGCTTCATTTATAAAGGCGGCAATGTTGTCACTCACCGAAACCAGGATACGATTAACACGTTCTTCGACTGCAGAGTTCTCACTGCTGAGACCACGAATCTTTCCCGATTCCGGGTGATAGCTGATATTTTTAAGTCGCAGCAATTTCGGCAACTCCTGGCGAATAAAGATCAGATCATCTTCAGAAGGTAAAGGCACCGGAGATTGAGGGAAAAACACGACCGAACCTTGCTCCAATGAGTCAGAGATCTCGTCCTGGGATAGATGTTTGAGTCGCTCGCTTGCAAATGTGTCTAACATGGTGGCTCAGGTATAGGTCCAATGCCGAACTATAGTGCAACTAGAATTGCATTTGTACCAGAGGTCTGCCGAATCCAGGCAATCATAGTGAGGGAATGGCT
>QIJI01000180.1 GCA_003231795.1 Gammaproteobacteria bacterium | reverse complement strand
CATCTTTCGAAGTGGGGAACGCAAACAGGCCTACAACACCCTGAGGCATCCCGATAGAAAGTTGACTGTTTGAGTTGTACCCTGCTATCGCGCCAGATGCGGCGTAGTCAGGTTTGATCAGGCGATGGCGATGTTACGTTGGCCGTTGTCTTCCAGGGTTTGACCTTTATTGCTATAGGTTTTGCCTTGCGTCACGTTTCCCTGTCCGGTCAGAATACCGATCGAGCGCCGTACCCGGTCTTTTCCCTTGCCGATCAGCAAATTGTTCAGCTGGATCGAGCGTTGTAGCTGGGTAAGTCCGTTAATCAATCGTTGGTAAGCTTCGTTCAATTCTTGTTTGCTGTTATCGCACCAGGTCACGCATTTTTTGAATCCGGCACTATCGCTGTCAAATCCAAAATTCTGTAGTAATCCAAAGCGTTGCCGTTCAAGCTCCAGGATATCCTCGATTGGCAGTTCCGGGTTTGCCAGGAGTGGGTCAAGATTTTCCAGCTTGTTTTCAGCGATCGCATTTTTAATGTGTAAAAGATAATCGTTGGCCGCGGTAATACTCGTATTCTGTGCACCGAGCAATAGGAGCATTTGCCTGCGACAATCATCCCTGTTCATGGTAGTAACTTCTCGATTTCACTGAATTTACGTGCGATCACCTCAGCATCGGCTTCATATTCGCCGTTGGATAATGCCTGTTTGATCGAATCTATCCGGGCCTGATTTATTTCGGGCAGGCTTTTAATCTGTTCTTCCAGTTCCTGAATCAGGGTTGAATTACTGAGATCGACAACACCGCTATCACGCGTTGTGTTACCGACTGCCCTGGAATCGGTCTGCTGCCCGGTTTTTGCAGTCGAGCCGGCGCTGGTATCCGGTGATATCCCGGTATTTCGCGGGCGGTTGTGTGTGTTGATCGCGTCAGTCATAGCTGGTCTCCTCAAGATAACCCGTATACTGTATCGGCAGTCTAAGCGATAAATTAAGCGCTTTTTTGCCTGCCATTTTTGTTCTATTAATCATATGGTTATAGCCTCTATAAACTAACTCGTACCAGAGCTTCGCCTGATACGATGCCTTCGACAATTTTCTGTGACTGACTGTTTCGCACCTTAACCACCTGACCCAGACTGGCTGACTGTAGCGCAAGACCGGAGGACTTTATTTGTAAACCGTTGTAATTCAATACCAGCGTAACCCGTTGGCCCGATTGTACCAGTAATCTCGGCGCCAGATTTTTTGAAGTCAGTACCGTGCCCTGAATCAAATCACGGCGCGCCTGCAATTGTCGCAACGCGGAACGCTTTAGAAAATAGCCATTATTCAGGCGAGAAACGTTGGTTTTTTGAAAGCGAACTGCCGATTCGTCAATTAATTGACCTCTGAGCAAAGGTTTCGACACTATGGCGACATCATCGAAGAGTTCGATACGCACCGGTAAATGAATTTTCCAGGCTGATTCTACCGGGCAGCTCACCGTTAGAGCGGTATTACCCTGGACATAATCAGGTCGGGCAAATTCGATTACCAGCGATGTTTGACAGGCTCTTAATTTCAATCTGGAATCGAGAGTCCCTGCTTTAAAACGAGGCGGGTAAGGGCTTTCATAGGCATACTGCATGACAAAATCCTCAACCTGCAACTTGATCGAGGCCAGACTCTGGTACTCGATTGCCTGCGCGCCAAGTGGTTTCAGCAGCAATGCAGTTGCAAATACCACCAGGTAACCCAATTTTTCAACAAAATTTATATTCATAATTTTTCCTGATTAATCACATGCATTTTTCAGGCCAGAACCCGCATATTTTGCCTCAAATAGTTTATTCCCCATTGCTTGCATCAGTATTGACAACAATATATTCCAAACCGGGGTACCCCGAGAAGGCCGGCCAGGCGGCAAAAAAGTCCCTCCCGGTTGCCGCTTTTTGCCGCCCATCGGAATCATTGAAATAACATAAGTCATTGAATAATATATATAAAAACTCGATGGCATCGTCCATGCACTGGTATCCGTATTGTTAAACTTACGGTACCAACCATGCCAATCAGTTTCGAAAGAGCTTTTTCCATTCACGCCGACGCACTGCTTTTACGCGGACGCCGCTCATCGATTCTGGCTTCCAATATCGCCAACGGCGATACACCCAACTACAAGGCACGGGATATCGATTTCAGTTCTCTATTAAAGGCTGCGGGCCAAAACCGCAGCACAACCATGACGATGACCGGTACTCATCGTGATCATATCGCGGCCCAGCCAACCACATTCACAACCCAGCTTAAATATCGCAACCCGCTGCATCCGTCGCTCGATGGTAACACTGTCGATATGTATGTTGAGCAGGGCAAATTTTCTGAAAACGCTTTGAAATATCAAACCAGCTTTACTTTTTTGAATAGCAAAATTCAGGGCTTGATGAAAGCCCTTAAAGGAGAATAATCATGGGTCTGCTTGCCACCTTTGAAATTTCCGGCAGCGCACTCAGCGCGCAGTCAATTCGATTGAATACGATTGCGAGCAATCTTGCCAATGCCGAAACCATCGCATCGAGCGAAGCCGAAGCCTATCGCTCAAGGCAGCCCGTGTTTCAGGCCTTGCTGGCCAATCAGGCGAGTCCTGGCGAGGTTGGCGTCAATATGCTGGGCATCGTTGAAAGCCAGCAGGCGATCAATCGACGTTACGAACCCGGTCACCCACTTGCCGACAAAGACGGTTACATTTTCGGTAGCAACGTTAACCCGGTGGAAGAAATGGCAAACATGATTTCGGCTTCACGGGCCTATCAAAACAATGTCGAAGTACTGAATACCTCGCGCGATCTGTTGTTGCGCGTGCTATCGCTAGGCAATTAACGGAGACAGATCATGCCTGATATCGATGCCAATAATATTTATACCCAGCTCGGCCTGAATACGCCGAGAGACCAGGACAACAAGCCCAATGATGAGCTTGGACAGGCCCAGTTCCTTGAGCTGATGACTGCGCAACTGCAATACCAGGATCCGCTTAAACCGATGGAAAATGGTGATTTTCTGGGTCAGATCGCACAGTTTGGCACGGTTAGCGGTATTGGTGATCTGAATGCTTCATTCAGCAGTATGAGCGCGTCATTCCAGTCAAACCAGGCATTGCAGGCGTCTACGCTGGTTGGACGACGCGTCATGGTACCGTCGCAATCAGCTTTCCTCAGTGACGGTGAGCCGCTGCTCGCTTCGGTTGATCTGGACCAGCCGGCTAGCGCGGTGATCATTACGATTAGCAACGCGGCGGGCCAGTTGGTTCATCGCCAGGAGCTCGGTGTGCAACAGGCCGGGCTGGTTGATTTTGAATGGAACGGTCTGGATTCCAACGATAACAGTTTGCCGGCTGGCGAATACCAGATGTCGGCTGAAATCCGGCGTGGAAATTCAGTCAGTAGCGGAATCACTTACACCGTGGTTGATGTCGAGAGCGTAACGCTCGGCGTCGGTGGTCAGGATTTGATGCTTAGCGTATCCGGTCTCGGCGATATCGACATGAGCCAGGTTCGAAAAATACTTTAACAAAGCAGGAGAAAACAATGTCATTTAGTACAGCACTCAGCGGTTTACAGGCCGCAACCGTCGATCTTAGCGTTACCAGTAATAACATCGCTAACGTCGCAACCACCGGATTCAAGAATTCGCGCGCCGAATTTGGAGATCTGTTTGAAGTATCCCCTTTTGGCAATACCCCCACGTCGGTAGGATCCGGAGTTAAAGTAACCTCGGTAAGCCAGCAATTCGACCAGGGAAATCTGAGATTTACCGATGCCAGTCTTGATCTGGCGATCAGTGGCCAGGGATTTTTTGTTACCAATAAAGCACTGACCGGATCCGATATCTCCTATACCCGTGCGGGACAGTTTCGGGTCGACAACAACGGTTATATCACCAACAGTTCAGGTGAATATATTCAGGCATTTCCAGTAGATGCCGCGGGTAACGTGACCTCAACCAGTTTAAATACAACCGTGCCTATACAGCTACCGGCCTCAACCGGTTCTCCCCAGGCAACCAGTGAAGTTGAAGTCGGACTTAACATGGATGCATCGGAAGTGGCTCTGGATCCAGCAGCGTTTGACCCGAGCGCGAGTAACACTTATTCGCATTCAACTTCGACCACGGTTTACGACTCGCTCGGAAATTCACATGTCATGTCCTATTACTTTGTTAAGGATTTGCCAGGCTCGGCGACCAATCTGGCTAATGATCCGAATCAGTGGGTGGTGTTTACCTACCTGGATGGTGCCGAGACTAATATCAATGGTGGTACTACCGTGACTCACCCGAGCGGTGGAGGACCGGTTAACCAGGATGTGGGATTTCTGAACTTTAACGCTGATGGTACTTTTGGTAGTAGTACTCCGGCAAGTCTGCAAAATACCGCAATTGCACTTAGTAACGGTGCCAGTGCGTTAAACATTACCCACGACTTTGCCAATAACACCACGACCCAGTTCGCTGCTGCGTTTTCGGTAAATACGCTGGATCCCGATGGATTTTCGACGGGTCGCCTGACCGGGCTCGATATTTCGGAAGCCGGATTGATGCGCGCTACATTCTCTAACGGAATCGCAACGCCACTCGGTCAGATAGCAATGGCAGATTTCCCCAACAGTCAGGGATTGAGGGCGATAGGTGGTTCATCCTGGACCGAAACCATTAACTCGGGCGCAGTCATTACCGGCACCGCAGGAACGGGTCGGTTTGGTCTGATTCAGTCAGGTGCGCTGGAAGCATCTAATGTCGATTTGACCGCACAACTGGTCAACCTGATTACCGCGCAACGTAATTTTCAGGCCAATGCCCGATCCATTGAAACTTCCAACTCGATTACCGATACTATCATTCAGATTCGGTAACGAATAAACGGATAAATAACTATGAAGTACCTGTATCTGGCAATGAATGGAGCTGCGCAAGCGATGCTTGCGCAGCAAAACAACGCCAATAATCTGGCCAACATCAGCACCGTTGGCTTTAAAGCCAGCCTTGATCATTTTCAATCCAGAGCCCTTTATGGGCCTGGATTCGATGATCGGGTTTATGTCAGTGCCGAAGCCGCCGGTGCCGACCTGAGTCCGGGTGCGATTACTACCACCGGGCGCGATCTCGATGTTGCAATCAGTGGTGACGGCTGGTTTGCGGTACAGGCGAATGACGGCGGTACCGCCTATAGCCGACGCGGCGATCTGAGGATTGATTCGACCGGGTTGCTGATGAATGGTGCTAACCAGATCATGCTCGGGGAGGGTGGACCGATTACCATTCCACAGTTTGAAAGCCTCGAAATTGGTCGCGATGGAACAATCAGCGTGCGCGCTTCGGGCCAGTCCGCCAATAGCCTGGTAACCGTCGATCGAATCCTCCTGGTAGCGCCGCCCGCGCAGCAAATGTATCGTGGCGAAGATGGGCTTTTTCGAACCCGGGATGGCATTGATGCTGTGGCTGATGCCTCGGTATCGCTGACTTCAGGCGCTGTCGAAGCCAGCAATGTCAATGCGGTGGATGCGATGGTACGCATGATGGACTATGCGCGTTACTTCGAACATCAGGTCAAACTGATGGAGATGGCGAGCGAGAACGATGCCGCCAGTGCACAACTGATGCGTATGTCCGGATAACTGCGGATAACCGCGGATAAGCGGATCTCCCCAGCGGTGGTCCTGATCGGTGTTCTGGTAAACACTAGTGGTTCGACCACTAGTATTTACCAGAAACCTCGGCCAGTCAGATACGGGTATGACAGAATAGCCAGAATTTGATCACCTGGATTCGTTTAGTGACCTCCGCTGATGCAGCTCGACAAGACTATTTGAGACTACGCAATTCGGTTTCGAGTGCGCAACTGGCAACCTTGTCACCAAAAGGTCTTCCTATGGCCAGCCACGCGCCATTGGTGTGGTTCGATTCACACAGTTATCTGTTTTTAAGCGAGCTTGCCAGTCATACTCGTCATTTAACTGAAAATCCCGCTATCAGCCTGATATTAGTCGAGCCAGAAACTTCAAATCCTTTCGCGCGACAACGTATCACTTTGCATGGGGAAGTCGAGATTATTGCCCGTGAAGAGCCATTGTTTAAGCAAGTGTTGCAACGATTTCACCATCAATTCGGCGATATTATGCAAGTGATTGAGCCGTTGGCGGATTTTCACCTGTTCCGAGTCAACGCGGATAGCGGTCGCTTCATTCGCGGCTTTGGACAGGCCTATGAAGTTGGCGGTGACGATCTCGATCAACTTATCCATATTGATCCGAGACGCTGATATGGCAGACGTATTTTTTGATTTGCGAAAACGCAGTTATTTGAACCAGGAAGGCGCGGATCGACCACTCAAGAGTCCTGTTCCCCACGCAACCCTGGTAAAGGCGCGGCAGTATCGCTTATCGAGAATTCGCCGGCAATTGCTGCAAGCTGATTGTGCCGCCATTCTTTTATATGACCCGATCAACATTCGATATGCGCTGGATGTTACCAATATGCAGGTGTGGACCGCACATAATGCGATGCGTTATGCGCTGATTTTTGCCGATGGCCCGGCCATTATGTTCGAATTCGAAGGCTGCCATCATTTATGCGAGGGGTACGAGGGAATTGACGAAATACGTCGTTCGATTCCATGGTTATTCATGAGTGTCAGTAATCTGACCTCTGAGCGAGTGACGAAATGGGGCGATGAAATTGCGGATCTGATGCGGACTCACGGCGCCGGTAACCAACGGCTTGCGATTGATAAACTTGAACCCCCCGGCCTCAAAACATTGGAATCACAGGGTATTGAATATGTCGATGGCCACGAACTGACCGAGTTGGCACGTTCAATCAAAAGCGAAGATGAGATAAGCCTGATGCGCTGGACCATTCGGGTAGCGCAGGCGGGTATGGCGCGAATTTACGAGAACTCCGTGCCAGGGCGCACTGAGCAGGAATTATGGGCCGAACTACATTACGAAAACGCCCGCTCGGGCGGTGAATGGCTGGAAACCCGTTTACTCACCTGCGGTCCGCGTACCAACCCCTGGTATCAGGAATGTTCAGACACCGAATGCCAACTGGGCGAGATGATTTCCTTCGACACCGATATGATAGGCCCGTATGGATATTGCGCTGACCTGTCGCGATCCTGGACCTGCGGTTATACAAAAATGACGGCCAAACAATCGGAGCTCTATGCCATTGCGCTGGATCAGGTTCAGCACAACTTTTCGATCATTAAGCCGGGTATGAGCTTTCGCGAGTTTAATGAAAAGTCATGGCAAATTCCGCAAAAGCATCAGCCCTATCGATACTCGTTGGCTGCCCATGGTGTCGGTATGGCCGACGAATGGCCGGTTATCCCCCTGCATCCCGACTTCGAGCCTAACCGGAGCGGTCGGTTCGAACCGGGTATGGTTGTTTGCGTAGAGAGCCTGATGGCGGAAAAGGGTAGCGAGTCGATCAAAATCGAAATTCAGGTATTAGTGACCGAAAATGGTACCGAACGTCTGGACAGCTTTCCGTTTGAAAAGATTTGAAGAAACCCTGATTTATTCAGAGCTTGTCCCGGACTTGATCCGGCAATGAATTGTTCAGAGGTTCATTAAATTCCTTAAAACACCGATGCACATAGTTCATTGACCGCAGCGATCATTTCAGCGTCATCAGTCAGGGCCTGTGAAACCGCGCTGGCACAGGCGTCCACCGGTGTAATGCCACTCAGCATAAGCTTGCCTGCATGTATCAGCAGGCGGGTGCTCGCACCTTCGTCGAGGCCGGCACCTTTCAGATTTCGGGTGAGCTGCGCAAAGCGAACCAATTGACGCGATCGACCAGAATCCAGCCCGGATTCATTTTCGACAATCTTCTGCTCGAGTTCGGCTGCAGGGTAGTTGAATTCAAGTGACACGAATCGTTGCCGGGTGCTTTGTTTGATATCTTTGAGTACGCTCTGATAACCGGGGTTGTAGGATATGGTCAGGCAAAAAGAGTCATGTGCCAGTAACAGTTCGCCGAGTTTCTCGATAGGCAGAATGCGCCTGTCATCTGCCAGAGGATGAATTACCACCGTGGTATCGGCCCGTGCTTCGACGATTTCATCGAGGTAGCAGATGGCACCGGTTCGCACCGCCGTGGTTAGCGGCCCATCGACCCAAACGGTCTGATTGTCGGTGATCAAATAGCGTCCGATCAGATCCGAAGCCGTCAAATCGTCGTGGCAGGACACTGTAATCAGAGGTAGTTTCAGCCGCCAGGCCATGTATTCCATGAAGCGGGTTTTGCCGCAACCGGTAGGACCGCGAAGCGAAATAGCCAGTTTATTTCGGTACGCTGACTCGAAAATTTCAATTTCGTTACCGATGGCCTCGTAATAAGGCTCCGCGCGAATGCGATACTCCTCGGGTTTCAAGATTTGCGCTGACATGCCTGCTGTTCAAAATCGGGTTAAAGATGAGGTGCACAGACTGCCACAATAATGGCGCGGGTCAATAAAATTTGGTGGTAACTTTGAAAAGCCTGTGCTTTACTACGGCCAGTTTAGGTTGGAGACTGGTGGTTGTAGAGCATAATACGAATCTGCTACTGATCGCTGATAGGGTTAAAAAGGTATAATAAAGCTAAAAATAATACCTAAAAATAAAATTTGGACACTGGAGGAGAAAGCTACCAAATAAAATAATAAGGTAGTGAGGACGAGGAAGGCGCCCAAAGGCGCCTTTTTTTATTTTGGGCGCCGTGAGCGGAGTGATAGCGGCGTTATTTTTACCGGCGAGACGCTCACATACTTTATGTATGCTCGCGCCTTCGCCGTTAAAAATGCCTTGCTCTCACCCCGCTCACGGCGCCCAAAATTGTTCAGACGTCAATCCTCTGACCCGGTTCAACTGTGAAACCCCCGGCGCACAATCGCTGGGAACGCACATTTTTGGAGATACCCTGAACATAGTGCTTGCCTCTTATCTTCATTCGGTATAATAACGATCCTATGAAGCCTGTATTTTGTCTGCTCACTTTTCTTATAATCCTCGCCACTCCGGTACGCGCCGCCAGCGATCAGGGCATCATAGTGCGTATGGCTCCGGTACATGCCGACGCCAGCAGTATCTCGCCCCGAATCGGGCAAATTCCGGCTGGATCTAAAGTCAGTATCTTCAGTCGTAAAGGCGGCTGGAAAGAAATTTTCTCCGAAGAAAAGGCGCTAATCGGCTGGGTTCGCAGTTATCAGGTTCGTGAAGGTGATTTCACCCCCTCGGCAACGGTCGAAACCAAAGCTGATTCGCGCGGATTTTTATCGGGACTGGCATCCTTTTCACGCAGGGCCAGCGGATTCTTTAGCACCGGTGGTTCAAGTACCAGTTCAGGAACTGCAACCATTGGAATCCGGGGTCTAAGTGAGGCCGAGATCAAAGCTGCTGTTGCTGATTTTGAGGAGCTCGAAAAAATGAAAAGTTTCGGCAGCAACCGATCACGCATGCCCGGTTTTACTCGCCAGGGCCAGTTGCGATCACAGGCTGTCAAACATATCGCGAGATGATGGTGAATTTCGTGCTCAGGACGTTATTGGTAATCAGTCTTTGTCTGGCTCCGGTTTTGTATTCTCCGTCCTATGCTTTTAGTCACGACGCTCTGAAGAAGGAGTTGAAGAAAGCTGAGGAAAAGGCCGAAAAAGCAAAGAAGAAACTCGAACTGCAAAAGAAAGAGGTCGATGCGGCACGCGGCAAAATTTCAACCGAAGAAGAAATCGAAATTGGCGGCAACCTGATTTCCGGGTTGCTGGGTGCGGCCGCGCTGGTCGATGATGCTGATTTACAACGCTATGTTAACGACGTCGGTTTCTGGGTGGCCTCGCAATCCCGCCGCAAAGAACTACCGTGGCGCTTCGGCGTTATTAAATCAGATGGGATTAACGCTTTTGCCGCTCCCGGTGGTTACATCATAGTAACTCTGGGACTTTACAGTCTGCTCGAGAATGAGGCCCAGTTGGCTGCAGTACTGGCTCACGAAATTGGCCACGTGGTTCGCAAACACCATCTGAAGGCGTTGCAGAAAACCATGAAACGCGAATTCTGGTCTGATTTAACCGTTAAGGTTGTAAGCGACGGTAGTGATCGTGAAAAGATGCGCAAGCTCATTAATGCCGGTGTCCAGTTATATACCACCGGACTCGATCGGGAGTATGAGTACGATGCTGATTTGCGTGGTGTAGTGCTAAGCGCAAGAGCTGGATACGATCCGTTCGCGTTGCTCGATGTGTTGACTACCATCGATAGCATAAATCCGGAATCGAAAGAGTTGACGGTGATGATGAATACCCATCCGTCCACCAGCGATCGACTCGACAGGCTGGCTGCCAAAATGGAAGGCAGTATGGATGTTTACGCATCAGGCCAGAGTAACCCCGAACGTTTTCGCCAACTCTCGGGCAGCGATTAGTTTTCGCTGCCACCGAAAAACAGAATAAACTTTAATGCATAGTTACCGTGAGCAGGATCGTGCGATTCAGCATTGGCTGACGTTATGCCTGTTTTTAATATTCGCAATGATGATACTGGGAGCGGTCACTCGCCTGACCGGCTCGGGACTGTCGATGGTGGATTGGTATCCAACCGGAATGTTGCCACCTGTGAATCATCAACAGTGGTTGCAGCAATTTGAGCAGTACCAGCGGTTCCCCGAATATCAGTTGTTGAATCGTGATATGAGTCTGGAAGGGTTCAAGTCCATATTCTGGTTTGAGTATTCGCATCGAATGCTGGGACGATTAATCGGGTTGGTATTTTTGTTGCCTTTTATCTTTTTCTGGTTTCGGAAAATGATTCGCCCCGGATTAACGCCACGTCTCGTGGTGATGTTTTTACTGGGTGGCTTTCAGGGTTGGCTTGGCTGGTACATGGTGCAAAGCGGGCTGGTCAATAATCCTGCGGTGAGTCAGTATCGCTTAACCGCTCACCTGATGAGCGCAATTTTGATTTACGCGTTTATTTTGTGGACTCTGCTCGATCTTGTAACCCATCGAACTTATCGCAGGTTGGCAGATTCCGCTGTCGGGGCCTGGCGTAAAATTTCCCTATGTTTGCTGCTGCTGTTGTTGGTTACTATGGTATCGGGTGGATTTGTAGCTGGACTCAAGGCGGGTAAAATTTTCAACACGTTTCCATTAATGGGAGGCGCCTTGATTCCCGATGGAATCGGCGCCCTGTCGCCGTGGTATCTCAATCCATTGGAAAATCTGGTTACGGTTCAATTTAATCATCGCTGGCTGGCAATGTTCAGCGGAATACTCTTGTTCGTCTGGTATTTGAAAGGACGCGCATTTTTTGGTGATTCCGGTATCCAGCGCAGTTTCAAAATGGTTGGCATGATGGTGATCATCCAGCTAGCGCTAGGCATAGCAACTTTGCTGACCCAGGTGCCGGTAATACTCGGTGCATTGCATCAGGCTGGAGCACTGTTATTGTTAAGTGCGCTGTTATTTAATATTCACGCCCTGAGCAGGGTGTAGCAAAGTGCATTATTAGAGATATCCTTATGTGTTGGGGTGATTATAATCCCACACCGGACACAAATCGGTTTTCTGCAAGATGATTCCAGTTAGAATTGGACATGGTTATGACGTCCACGCGCTAGGTACGGGTGATGGAATCCTGCTTGGCGGAGTCTCGATTGCCTGCGACAAGGCAATCGTGGCGCATTCGGATGGGGACGTTCTTATTCACGCTCTGTGTGATGCCATTCTGGGCGCTCTCGGTCGTGGTGATATCGGACAATGGTTTCCCGACACGGATGAACAACATCGCGGTCGCGACAGCCGTGAATTTCTGCGTCAGATCCGCGAATTCTGCGATACCGACGGGTACCAGTTGATAAACGCAGACATGACCATTATTGCCCAGACTCCCACAATGTCACCGCATCTCAATGCGATGAAACTGAACCTGTCGCAGGATCTCGGTTGCGACCAGAATGGTATCAACATCAAGTCGACCACAACTGAAAAGCTCGGTTTCATCGGCCGAGAGCAAGGCATTGCCGTACACGCGGTGGTGTTGCTGGGAGTCATGGCATGACCCATGACTTCACCCTGGGGCCGGTGATGCTCGACGTTGCAGGGCTGTCGCTGGATCCACAGGATCGAAAGCGACTTTTACATCCGCAGGTAGGCGGGGTTATCCTGTTTAGTCGTAACTACGAATCGCCGGCACAATTGCGCGCACTTTGTGCCGAGATAGCTGCCTTGCGGGATCCGTCGCTGGTTATTGCAGTCGATCATGAAGGCGGTCGGGTGCAACGCTTTCGTGATGGATTCCGGGCGCTACCGGCGGCGGGCCAACTGGGGATATTATTTGATCGGGATCCGGATCAGGCGATACATCTAAGTGAGGCATTCGGCTGGATTATGGCGGCCGAGCTACTGTATTACGGTGTTGATTTAAGTTTTGCTCCAGTGTTGGATATTGGTAATCCGGTCAGTAGCGTGATTGGAGATCGTGCCTTTCACCGCCAACCCGAGATTATCAGCCGGCTGGCCAATGCCTGGATACGGGGTATGCGCTCGGCTGGAATGGAAGCCGTGGGCAAGCATTTTCCCGGCCACGGATCGGTCGAAGGAGATTCGCATCATGCGATGCCGTTTGATCGTCGCTGCTTTGAAGAAATCGAGGCGCTCGACCTGGTCCCGTTCCGACTGGTGATAGCGACGCATTTAAGCGGCGTGATGATGGCACATGTCATGTACGACCAGGTCGACTCTAGTGCAGCCGGTTATTCGAGTTACTGGATCGAGAAGGTGTTGCGCGAAAAACTGGGATTTGAAGGCTGTGTGTTTTCAGATGATTTGAGTATGAGTGGCGCAGATTCCGTCGGCGGATATGCGCAGCGAGCGCGTAGCTCGCTCGCGGCGGGCTGCGACATATTACTCGTTTGTAACAATCCAGAGGGCGCGGATGAAGTACTTGAATCGCTCAATGACTATTCCAGCCCGGCGGGACAAATGCGAATGATTCGTTTACACGGGCGTGCCCCGGAATCGTCATCGAATCTGTTTGAAAGCGATCAATGGCTTGTGGCTATTGCCGAACTCGAAAGTTTTAATAAAATCGCAGGTATAAGTGAAAGTGGAGATTTTTTTGAATAATGACTAATTTCGAATCCTGGTTATCTGGTTTAGACCGTGAATGGTTTTGGGTGATCCAGATATTTTTTATTGTACTGGCCACTGTTTTTGCCAGCTTCTTTGCAAAGCGAGGGCTGGCTCGGATGCTGGGTAAACTGGGCCGCACCCGCACCCAATGGGACGATATTGTATTAATCGCAATGACCCGGCCGCTGACCTGGATGGTTTGGTTGGTCGGGCTGGATATCGCGGTGGATGTAATCTATATCGAAACGCAAAGTCCTATTTTTACTTACTCCGATTCGATCAGAAATGTCGGAATCTGGTTTTGCATCACCTGGTTTGTGCTTGCTTTCATTCGCGGCGCGGAAAAAGAACTAACTCGGAAATCGGATCAGATCGACCGACATACGGTCGAGGCGATGAGCAAACTGGTTCGGCTTGCGGTATTGATTACCTCGGGCCTGGTGATATTACAGACGCTCGGCTTCAGTATATCCGGGGTTTTGGCGATGGGTGGCATCGGTGGTATTGCGATTGGATTTGCGGCCAAGGATCTGCTCGCCAATTTCTTTGGCGGTCTGATCGTTTACCTGGACCGGCCGTTTACGGTAGGAGACTGGATTCGATCTCCGGATCGCGAACTCGAAGGTACGGTCGAACAAATCGGCTGGCGCATAACGGTAATCCGGAATTTTGAGTCGCAACCGATATACGTACCCAACTCGGTATTTACCAGTATTATTGTCGAAAATCCTTCGCGCATGGCGAATCGACGAATCTACGAAACCATAGGTTTGCGCTATTCGGATCTCGCAGGAATGAATAAAATAGTCGAGCAGGTCAATGCGATGCTGCTCGGCCATGACGAAATCGATAGCAGTCAAACAATGATTGTAAACTTTAACGAGTTTTCTGATTCATCGGTCGACTTTTTCGTCTATTGCTTTACCAAAACCACGAAGTGGGTAAAATTCCATCAGGTCAAGCAGGAAGTGATGCTGCGTATCGCCGAAGTAATAGAAAACAACCAGGCTGAAATAGCTTTCCCGACTTCGACCATCCAGATCACCGATCCAGTCAGGATAGATAATTAGATTATGCAGGCGGACAGGGCACAACAGGTTCATCAGACGGCTGAGTTACTTTTCGACGCACAAAGCGTTGAGCAGTCTATTGTCGATCTGGCAGCGAGAGTCGAGCAGGAATGTGGAGAGGATTTCCCGTTGCTGCTTTGCGTTATGAACGGTGGTCTCTATTTGACCGGGCAGCTACTACGACACTGGAATTTTCCGTTGACGGTCGACTATGTACATGCGACCCGCTACCGGCTTGCTACGCTGGGCAAGGATGTTTTATGGAAGGCTTACCCACAAAACGATTTAAAAGATCGTAATGTTATTATTATCGACGACATATTTGACCAGGGTTATACCCTCGAAGAAGTGAAGTCTTACTGCATCAGGCACGGTGCCAGAAAATGTAGCAGTGTGTTTTTGATTCGCAAGACCCATGAACGTCGTAAAGCCGATATCACCCCGGATTTTGTCGGTCTCGAATGTGGAGATTGTTATGTTTATGGTGTCGGCATGGATTTAAACAGCCATTTCCGCAATTTGTCTGAAATCTACGCGTTGCCTAAAAAGATTATTTAGTGTTCTTTCAACCTAATAATTACGGGTTCAGCGCTCCTGTGGTGTTTCGCAACAAGGCACAGTGCGCAGGCAATGGCCGTACCATTGTCAAGCACTGCAACGCGGTTGCGGGACACCACAGGAGCGCCCTGCGGGTTAGCTTGTCTGGGTCCACGGACTGCGTTGTGCCTCTTGACAAGGGTGTGGCCATTGCCTGCGAGGCACGCCTTGCCGTGAACCCAGACAAGCTAACTGAACTCGCAATTATTAGGTTGAAAGAGCACTAATGCTCGCAATCATAGGAGGAAGCGGGTTTTACTCACTGGCACAGGGATTTGAACTCGAACAGACATCGGCCCCGGAGACTGCTTACGGAACGACTTCAGCCGAATTGTTACAGGGTCGCTGGCATGGTCTGCCGGTCGTCTTTTTGCCGCGTCATGGCCCCGGCCATCGGGTGCCACCGCATCGCATTAACTACCGTGCCAATATCTGGGCGCTGAAACAACTCGGTATCACCCGAATAATCGCGGTTAATGCGGTTGGCGGGATTGCCGACAATCTTGCGCCATTAAACCTGGTGTTGCCGGATCAGATAATCGACTATACCTCGGGTCGGGATTCGACCTTTTCTGAAGGTGGGGATACCGAAGTTGAGCATATCGACTTTAGCTGGCCTTATAGCGCCGGGCTTCGGAGGGTCTTGCAGCAGGCAGCAAGGCAGAAAAATCAGCCTCTGACAGAAACCGCGACTTATGGCTGTACCAATGGTCCTCGCCTCGAGACGGTTGCGGAAATTATTCGTTTGCGCAATGACGGTTGTCATATCGTCGGAATGACTGGTATGCCTGAAGCCGCACTGGCCCGAGAATTGAAAATTGAATATGCGAGCCTGGCTTTAGTTGTTAACTGGGCCGCTGGAATCGGTGGGCAGGAAATCACCATGCAGGAAATTTTGCGTAATATTGATAGTGGCATGCGGGATATCGTTTCGCTGTTAGTCGTTGCCACGGAATTGCTGCAGCTATGAATTTTTGTAACCAGTGCGGACAGTCAGTCAGCTTAAAAATCCCGCTGGATGACAATCGCGAACGCTTTGTCTGTGATCATTGCGAAACCATTCATTATCAAAACCCGAATAATATCTGTGGTGCAATTCTGACTCGCGCTGACAAGGTGCTCTTGTGTAAACGCGCCATCGAACCCTGTTACGGACTCTGGACACTGCCCGCGGGATTTATGGAAAATAATGAAACGGTGGCCGAAGCGGCGGCACGGGAATCATTCGAAGAGGCCAATGCCCGGTCCGGCCCGCTGGGCCTGTTTGGTATTTTCAGCATGCCCTATATCTCGCAGGTCTACATGATGTTCCACGGTGAGTTACAGAGTGAGATTTCTGCCGGGCCTGAAAGCCTGGAAGTCGGGCTGTTTACGCAGCAACAAATTCCGTGGCAACAAATTGCCTTTCCGGT
>QIJI01000074.1 GCA_003231795.1 Gammaproteobacteria bacterium | reverse complement strand
AGCTTCGATTCCGACCGCTTCCAGCGACAGGTCATCGGTAACGCCCTGGCGTCCGGCGGCAAACAACACGGTGTCTACCGCGATGCTCTTGCCACTTTTGAACCTAACCACAACCTTGCCGTCATCGTATTTATTGATGGTGTCGATCTGATCGTTGAGTCGAATTTGGATATTGCAGTCGCGCAGGTGATGCACCAGTTCATCGACAATTTCACGATCGACAAATCCAAGCACAAAGTCATTGGTTTCGAGCACCGACACCTCGATATCAAGTGCCTTGAAAATAGTCGCATATTCCAGTCCGATAACGCCGCCACCGACTACCAGCATCTTTCTTGGAATGCGCTTGAGTTCCAGAATTTCATCGCTATCGATAACACTGTCGCCGTCGAAAGGAACACTGTCCGGGCGACGGGTTTTGGTTCCGACGCAAATAACGAAGTAATCTGCACTGTATTCGTGGAAACCACCTTCGTTATCTTCGATCGCGATCGAATTTTGACCGCTAAAACGTGCATGGCCATGCTGAATTTCAACGTTGTTGCGCTTCAGCTGGTGCTGGATGATTTCGACTTCCTGATTCAGCGTCGATACCAGCCGCTGCTTGAGATCATCGGCGGTAATATTCTCCTTGACCTTGTAACTGCGCCCGTAAATACCACGCTGACGCCAGCCCGACAGAAACAGTACGGTTTCCCGCAATGTCTTACTCGGAATAGTGCCGGTATGTACGGTGACACCACCGACTATTTCCTGTTTCTCGACCAGCAGCACATTCTTGCCCAGCTTGGACGCCTGAATTGCGGCGCGCTTACCTGCAGGACCGCTACCAATAACGATCATGTCATAATGATTTTCCAAAGCCTTCCTCCTCTGCTTCACACAATATAGCTAATTTTCGGCACTCAGTCGCCGAATTTCATTTCGTATCCCACCCACACTGCGCGGTATAGGTGCCGACTTGCGCAACACTGCAGGCAAAACATCAATCGCTTCGGCGGCATCAAGCCGGCTAAGGTAGGCGCCATAAACCACGCTGTACACCATTCGGCTGCCAATCATCGTTTTGAAAATTCTGATCTGATCGGTATCAACCTGATAGCTTTTGAGACCGTCGATATACCGGTAGTAGGCCGTTTCGTCAAAGTTATCGAAACCGAGCGACATAATCTGGACCGTGCCATTAGATTCGCTGCTATTTTGCAACCAGCTCAGCGACTGGTCCAGCTCAGTTTCAAATCGCGATAAAAATACCGGAACCGACTCGTCTACGACAATCGCATCAGGCGGGACCTCGTCAGCCTGTACAACCATTTTATTACCGGAACTTTCGACAACGGTGGGCGCGTTTTCGACTTCGGGCTCAGGTTCAACCTCCACCGCCGGTTGCGATTCAGCCTCAGATACAGAGTCAACCTTCACTATCGGTTGAGACGATTGCTGTGCTTCCATGGTCACGTCAGAATCTGAATCAGGCAGGTTTGTTGTCGTGGTCACCGCGGGCTCATCCGCTAGCACTACAGTAGCCGTTTGCGCTTCACCCAGCGCGATCTCCTCGTCCACAGGACTGCTGTTAAGATACCAGACAACCCCGGCCACTATTGCCACCACCGACAGCACCGTGACCATAATCCAGCTACCACGGCGAATGGACTCGGTCTCAGCCATTGGCGATGAATCAATCTGCTTACCTTCACGTTGCGCCAGTTCGAGAACCTGGCCGACGACGCCATTGGTTGCCGCGAGTTGCTTGCGTAGCGGCGATGGTATGCTGAGTTGTCCGATGGGATGATCAGGGAAAAGGTAAAAACCGAGGAAGGCTTCTACTTCGTCCTGGCTGTAGGGCATCTGTTGAAAACTCTGCACGCGTACCTGGTATTGCATCGAAAGTTGGCGAAGTTCGTTAAAACCCTCGGTGCTGCTGACGAGAATCAGATTCAGATTTTTATCGAGCCCGTCGGTGGACCAGCTCAGAAATAATTGATGCCGCGGCTTTTGCAAAGCTTCTTCAAAATGATCAGCAACAATAATGTCTCCAGGGCGAGCCGATTCAAAAACCGCCTCGATCTCGCCGCTTCGGTCCACCGGGGTGTCATCGCCTTCAAATTTAGCCAGCTCGACCCAGTGTACCTGCGTATCGGCCAGGCGATTTTGCATTAGTTCCTGCAACAATCTTGTCTTGCCTATTTGAGGTTCACCATAAAGTAAAAATAACGCCGAACCGGATTTTAGTTCGCGTGCGAAATCCTCCATAAGGTTCGCGGTTTGACGTGTCAGAAAGAAAGGGTTGCTCACAAGCCGCCTTTTAGAATGGGTAAGTCAAAACAGGTAAGTTGTTAAGGCAAATTGATAGCTGTAGTTTATACTGCATTCGCAGGACCCGATTCCAATTTTCTTTAATTCCCTGGAGCATGCGTGTCGCAGAATCATTATCAGTTTGACGATCTGATCAAGTTACAGGAAATTATACGCGCTGTCGCCGAAACCAATCTCGCGATTTACTATGCCTGTTCTACTGCCAACTACAAAGCCGATGGCTCGATCGTAACCGAGGCGGATCTGGCGATGCAAACCGGCTTGACCACAACATTGCAGCAGCACTATCCGCAGGTGCAAATGCTGGGCGAAGAAATCGATGAGCAGCAGCAGATTGAGGTGATGCAAAGCGGACAGGACTACTGGTGCCTTGATCCGGTTGATGGCACCACCAATTTTCACGCCACGGTACCATTGTTTTCGGTTTCACTGGGGCTGGTCAGCGATGGACAGATCGTCATGGCTGTCATTTATGATCCCAATCGAGACGAGTTCTTCAGCACCATCAAAGGCCAGGGCATATGGATTAACGGGATACGCGTCAAACGCCTCGAACAACCCGCCGAGCTTGGCAGATCAATTGCCTTTGTAGATTTCAAACGGCTTAGCCAAAAACTGGGGACCAGCCTGGTGCAGGACAGTCCCTATAAATCGCAACGCAATATCGGTAGCTGCGCTCTCGAATGGGCCTGGCTGGCTGCCGGGCGCGTCAACTTGCTGGTTCATGGGCGTGAGCGCCTGTGGGATTATGCCGCCGGTGTACTACTGGCCGAAGAAGCCGGCGGTCGTTGCGAAACCTTTGACGCAGAACCCATCTTCAACCGGTCGCTGCAATCCCGCTCGGTCATCGCGGCCAGCACCCCTCAATTATTCGAGTTATGGGCATCCAGGATTCGCGACGTAATTCACCAATAGCAGGGGTCATAGTTGTACTGCTACTGGTGATACCGGTCCCCGTGCCAGCGTCCGAGCTGATCCGAATCCTGAGTCAGAATATGAATCAGATGTTCGACCATATCGACGACGGCCTGGAGGAAAAAATTGTCTCGCCTACCCGCTTTCGCCAAAAAATCCGTAGCGCCGCAAAAATTTTCGCCAGACAGTATGGTCTACCGCAGATCATCGCCTTACAGGAAGTTGAAAATCTGCGGGTCCTGCGATACCTGGCCATCGAAATTGGCAAGCGATACAGGGTTGAATATCGCCCGGTGTTGTTGCCCGGTCAGGATATCTCTGGAATCAATGTTGGATATCTGCTGCGATCCGATCTTCAGATAAAACAGGTAGAGCAATTGTTTGCCGAGCATGTGCTGCCAACCAGCGGCTACCCTTTGTTTTCACGTCCGCCACTGTATCTACAGGTATGCAAGGAAAAGCGCTGCCTGTCGCTGTTAAATCTACATCTGCGATCAATGCGTGGCATCGATAGCGAACGTGATGGTAATCGAGTCAGGCTGAAGCGTAAAAAGCAGGCTGAAACCATTGCGGCCTGGAGTAACCGATTTCAACGCGAGCGCGGCGGGGAGAAATTAATCGTGCTGGGAGATTTCAATGCGCTGACACCCAGTGATGATTATGTTGATGTGGTAGGCACGCTTCGCGGTGATCCCGATCAACAAAAGCCACAGCTACGCAGCCGGGATCTGATCGACCCTGACTTCATCGACCTGACACGTAGCATTCCGGAAAACAAACGTTATTCATTTATTTTTCGGCGCAAAAAACAGCAACTGGATTACCTGTTGGTAAATTCCGACTTTGGTCTTGATCTGGAATCGATCCGTTTCGGTTCAATCGATTATCGCCTGTCGGACCATGCGGGACTGCTGGCCGAATTCAACTGGTAACCCAGTGTTCTTTCAACATGATAATCACGAGTTCAGCGCTCCTGTGGTGTTTCGCAACAAGGCGCAGTGCGCAGGCAATGGCCGTACCCTTGTCAAGCACTGAAACGCGGTTGCGGGACACCTCAGGAACGCCCTGCGGGTTAGCTTGTCTGGGTCCACGGACAGCGTTGTGCCTCTTGACAAGGGTACCGCCATTGCCGGCGAGACACGCCTTGCCGTGAACCCAGACAAGCTAACTGAACTCGTGATTATCATATTGAAAGAGCACTAGTGCTGAGTATGCGCGCGGGCCAGATAGTCTTGTGATTGCATTTCCAGTAGCCGACTCGAAGTGCGTTCGAATTCGAATTGAAGACGTTTTCCTGAATACAACTCATCCGCACAGACCGCCGCGCTACAAATTAATTTAACCTGGTGGTCGTAAAGCACATCGATCAGTAGTACGAAACGTCGGGCAACATCATCATCGGTTTCATCCATTTGACGAATATCCGTCAGAATCAGCGTGTTAAATAAACGGGCCAGTTCGAGGTAGTCATTCTGGCTGCGGGTGGTTTCGCAAAGCTCGCCGAAACTGAACCAGACCGTGTCTTCGGCACAGAACTGGTGTTCAAGCAACCTGCCGTTGATCACAAGATCGGCTTGCTCGGTCTGCATCGGGCTGACATATTCGCTAACATACTGCTGGATTAATTCAGTGGTTGCACTCGTGTGCGGTACCGAATACAGGTCGGTCTGACTGAGGAAACGCAGCCGGTAATCCTGTTTGCCGTCCAGATTTACCGACTGGCAATGATTTTCGATTAAGCCGATTGCCGGTAAAAAGCGCGCACGTTGCAATCCGTTTTTATACAAATTCCGAGGCATCGCATTAGAAGTAGTTACCAGTATCACGCCATTTGCAAATAGGGATTCGAGCAGTCCTGCCATGATCATTGCGTCGCCTATGTCGATAATGACAAACTCATCGAGGCACAATACGCGGGTATTTTGTGCAATATCCTGCGCCACTTGCTTGAGTGGTTCACTGGTATCCAGTAGATTCAAAGCGGCGTGGATCTGGTTCATGAAACTATGAAAATGAATTCGACGTGCGCCAACCCGCTGCGGCAACGACTGATAAAATATATCCATGAGCAAGGTTTTACCGCGTCCAACACCGCCCCAGAAATAGATGCCGGTTGTCGCTTTGGCGTCAGACACGGGTACAAATAGCCGCCGCCACCACGAAATCGACTCGCCACTGACGATGCGATCATACAAATCATCGAGTAACACAACGGACTTTTGCTGCGCATCGTCCGCAACAAATTCTGCCTGCTGCAGCAACGACTGGTATTTTTGCGATGGCTTCATGCGCTTAAATGTTTACAGAACAGGCCCGCAACATGTCAGGGACATGGCAATACCTGCGATATTTGTTCATCGAAATATACCTGTTTTTCAGTATCTTATCGTACTTTATTAATGTTTTTTGCTAATATCTTGACAAGACAGGCTGAGCGTATTGAATTTAATATGAATCAATATATACTTTTCTGTAGAAAAGCGGCTGAAATGGATTGATTTTAATGCTTTTTCACCCCATTTTAGTGGAATACATCCCTAAATCACGACGTTTCAATTTTAATGCCAGTAGATAATCGCGTCATCAACCCTGCCCTTGCGCAACAATTGTTCCGCAAGAGCGAAATGCTCAAACGCAAACGTGCCGGTGACCCGGCAGCGATTGAGTCGTTCCCGCGCATCGTTAAAACCCTTACCGGATTATGGCGTTACTCCGAAGGAAAAAAGTATCTCGAAGAACTGATCCTGGTCGAAGGCGGCAAACGCCGTGCCGGATTCCCGATTGAAGTACAGGATGAATTGATGTTTCTGTACCAGATGCTGCTGGATCAACATCGCATATTGAACTTACGCGGACAAAAAATAACCGCTAATCGACCACCCGGCACCAAGTTCACCATGGGCAATAAAGAATAGCTCGCTAACCTTGTTCCCACCCCTATTGCTCCGTCATCCCGATACGTCGGACCGCCGCGTAGGCGGGGACCTTTAAAAAACGGCGAATTGTTGGACCGCCGTCTTACAATTCGCGACTTGCGCGTTTTTCCTTCAACCGGATTACGCTTCGTGCGCCCAGGGTCATGAAGGGCTCGGGAAATAATCGCTGCGGCGCAACTTCCTCCTGGTAGTCGGGTATCAGACTTGCACTGTCGACGTCACTGGCCATTTCAGCCGCAACAATGCCGGCGACGGTACCGCGAGTTGCACCCAGGCCATTCTGACAACAGGCACTGAACAGCCCTTGATCAAGTTCGCCGACTGCCCAGACATCGTTACGGCTCAAACACAGTCTACCGGACCAGCAGTATTCCATCTCAACGTTTCGCAACATTGGGAAACGAGCGTAAAAAGTGCGCTCGTGATCCGGCTTAATCTGCTGCAGTCGATTTTGCGGCAACTCCAGCGATCCCTCATAGGTACAGCGATTGCGAATAATCAGGCGGTTTCCACCACTACCATCGATGCGCCTTACGGTTGACCCAATCGGATCAGACGGCGTAATTCCCCAACGACTGGCACCACCCAGTAGCTCCATTTCAGATTCGCTCAGCGCACGGGTCATCGATGCATATAAGTTGATATGCATTAGCCGTTGCCGATAAAAGCCGAATGTTTCGATCAAACCATTGACCGCCAGTATCATTCGACTGGCACTTACCGAGCCCTGTTTTGATTTGACATTCCATCGATCAGCTTCACGCGCAAACTCGGTGACCGGCGTATTTTCATACAACTGACAGTTTGCCTGCTGTACCAGCGCATCGGCAAAAGCTCGGATGTAGATCGCCGGTTGCAGTACCGCAGTGCCGGGAGTACGCAAACCACCCTGGTAGTAGTCACTGCCACACAGGTCCTGCATGGCCCTGGCATCGAGCATCTCATAGGCTTCGCCGAGCCGGTCCAGGTGGATTGCATATTCGCGATTCTGGCGCTCGCCAATACCGCAGGCGGCCGCATTGACTTTGCCGCTGGCCTCTATGGCTTCGGCAGGAAATTCAAACTGTCGCGCTGCCGAGGCTGCAAATTCGATCGCAGCCCGGTTCATATTGATATAACGTCGATCACGGGAATCGTCACCGGCGTAGCTACCCGTAGTGAGCCCGTGCGGCAAATCGATCATAAAACCCGAATTGCGGCCAGAGGGACCCTGCGCAACCTCGAGTGCTTCGAGCATAACAATACTGGCTTCCGGCTCTAGTTGACGCAGACGCCGGGCAGCCGAGAGTCCGGCAAAGCCGGCCCCGACGATGAGGTAGTCGCATTCGATATCCTGCTGTAACGACGCCTGTGCTGATCTCACCGGCAAAATTTCGGTCCAGCCCGACTGCCCCAGATCGGCAGGCTTTAACTTAACCTGTGTCATCTTTTAATCTACCGGGTCTTAATCGACCGAATCGTCGGCACTTCGATCGCTTAAATCAATCCAGATCGTTTTCAGTTCAGTGTACTGGTCATGTGCATGGATCGAATTGTCACGGCCACCGAATCCCGATTGCTTGAAACCACCAAACGGCGTGGTGATATCTCCTTCTCCATAACAATTGATCGTAACCGTACCGGCCTTGATCTCACGCGCAGCTCGCAATGCCTGCTTGCCGTTGGCACTGTACACACTGGCGGCAAGGCCATATTCAGTATCGTTGGCGACTGCAATAGCTTCTTCGGTAGAACGCACGGTAATAACGGCCAGTACCGGACCGAACACTTCTTCCCGTGCCAGCTTGTCAGTACTCTTTACGCCGTCAATAATAGTAGGGTATACATACTTGCCCTGATCGGTATTGCCTCCGATCAGCGCTTTACCCTTTTTAAGATAGCTGGAAACCTTTTTGAAATGCTCCTTGTCGATCAGCGCACCGAGATGATGTCGTGGATCGAGCGGGTCGCCTGTCTTCCAGTTACGCGTACGTGCCAGAATTCGTTTCATCAGCTTGTCTTTTACCGCCTCGTGAACGATCAGACGGGAACTGGACGAACAATTCTCTCCCATATTCCAGAAGGCACCATTAACGACATGTTCTGCAACCAGGTCCAGTTCTTCGGCATCTTCAAGTACAACAGCGGGGTTCTTACCGCCGCATTCAAGCACGATTTTTTTCAAATTGGATTCGGCTGAATACTGCAGGAAACGACGACCGGTTTCAGTTGAACCGGTAAACGACAACATATCGATTCCCATATGGCGTCCCATGGGTTCGCCGACATCCGGCCCCATTCCCGGAATCACCGTCAGTACACCACGCGGTATTCCGGCTTCGAACGCCAGTTCAGCAATACGCAATGCGCTCAGGCTGGTTTGCTCAGCCGGTTTTACTATGACGCTGTTACCCGCCGCCAACGCCGGCGCAATTTTCCACGCCATCATCAACATCGGGAAATTCCACGGCAATACGCAACCGACAACCCCGACAGGTTCGCGCACGACCATTGCCATGGCATCATCGCCAACCGGTGCGGACTGGTCGTAAATCTTGTCCACCGCTTCAGCATGCCAGATCAGGCAGGTCAGCGTTTCCGGCAGATCGATAGTGGCGCAATCGCGTATCGGCTTACCTGAATCGATGCTTTCAATTACCGCCAGTTCGTGTCGATTTCGGGTCATTAATTTAGCCAGGCGGATCAGTGCCTGTTTGCGCTCGGAAGGATGTAATCTGCTCCAACGACCGTCGTCAAAAGCTTCGCGTGCCTTTTTCACCGCGACATCGACATCACGTTTATCGCAGGCAGCAATTTTTGCGATGGTTTTTCCAGTCGCCGGATTCACCGAGGCGAAGGTTTTCCCTGATTTTGCTGCCTGGAACTTACCATCGATAAAGGCATTGCACGGAAGATTCAATGCTTCGGCAATTGCCAGATATTCTCTATGGGTGAGTAAATCGCTCATTAGACTTTACCCTCTTTAATGCTTTCAAATGTTGTATTCATCACTCGTACTACCTGTTCGAGAGCCCGTTTGTCGTCTTTATTCAATGCCTGTAGCGGTTTGCGCGGAGGCCCGCACGGTAAATTGCGCGCCGTCATGCCGTATTTGACGCATTGGACAAACTTGCCGCCCTGCTCGAGCACTCCCATCAACGGCATCATCGCCGACATGATCTGGCGACCCTTGTCAAAGTTTCCGTCAATAGCGCAGGCTTTATGCAGGGCAACATGAATTTCGGGCGCAAAATTTGATCCGGCACAAACCCAGGATCTCGCACCCCAGGCAAAAAACTCGAGCGCCTGGTCGTCCATGCCACAGGAAAGCTGTATATGCGGATAGTCACGAGCTAACAGATGAACTCGATTGGGATCACCCGAACTTTCCTTGATCGCACAAAAATTGGGCGAACGACCAACGCGATCCAGATACTCTTCACCCATCATCACGCCCATACGGCCGGGATAGTTGTACAACATGATTGGCAGATTAGCCGCGCGGTCGATGGCCAGCGCATGTAATGCATTTTCACGCTCGGTCGGTAACGAGTAAGGTGGTGATGCCACTAATAGCGCATCGGCGCCTGCCTCTAACGCTATTTTGGCGTACTCAATCGATTCTTCAGTCCGCAATGCGCCGGTGCCGACGATAAAGCAGACCCGGTCCTTAACCCGCTTTTTAAAGAACCGGGCCAACTCAAAGCGTTCTTCCATCGATTGTGCATAGTACTCACCAGTGGTACCCGCCGAGATAACGCCAGCGACGCCGGCATCGACGAGAAAATCGATAATCTCGGCAAGTCGCTCGTAGTCGATACTAAAGTCCGCCCGGTAGGGGGTAACCACCGGAGTATAAATACCCTCAAATTTCATATCTAGATCTCTTTAATTCAGGAATTGGCCGCTTCCATCGAGAAAGCAAGCGCATCGGGTTTAACAAAGTATTCAATCAGGTCGCGTGATAACGCCCAGTGCTCGACGATCAAATCAACCACCCGCTGGCTATCACCGGCTTCGATGGCATCGATCATTTGATCGTGATGTTCGACCGCGGTGCTGACGCGCGCTTGCATGACTGAATCCCGCGGGCGGTAAAAAGTCTGGCTGATGCGGGCATGATCAATCAGTAACCGATCGTAACTAGGCTTCAGATACGGGTTGTCTGCCATTTCCCCCATCAACGCATGGAAACACTGATTAAGATAAACCATATCCTGATTTGAACCGGACACGATGGCGGCGCTGAAATTTTGCTGGATTTCCCGCATCTGCTGAATTTGCTCCGGCTGAGCATTGGTTGCGGCCAGTCTGCCGATAGCCGAGTACATCATCGGCGCAGTCAGGAAAAAATCGCGCAACGCCTTATGATTCATCGAGGATACGTAGGCGCCTCGATTATTGATAACTTCGACATACCCTTCACCCGCAAGGCCGCGCAAAATCTCACGCATCGGAGTACGTGAAATCCTGTATTGCTCGCTTAACCTGACTTCATCAAGCGCCGAACCAGGTTCCAGTTGCAACGTAAGGATCTGTTTTTTCAGATCATTAAGAATAAATTCTTTGTCCATACCTAAATTGCATAAATTCGTTATACATATTGTATACATTTAATATTCAAGTTAGCAACCCCTGAATTACTGATTTATGAAAATGATTTTATGCAATGGATTTCCTGACAAAGGACCGGCTTGTGAAATAATGGATTGATCAGATAAATATCCCAATTATGGGAAACGTGGAGCAGAATTTTTAACGCCGCAATACGGCGAGCCAACGCCAGAAATTTAGCAGGGACGACAGTGATGCCGCCACGTAAGTCCAGGCTGCAGCCTTTAATATGGAGCGCGCCGCCGGCATTTGCTGTTTGTTTACATATCCCGTAGCCAGTAAAGGCAGGGCTTTCTTAAAACTGGCATCAATTTCCACCGGCAAAGTCACCAGGTGCATGACAATCGCAAAACCCATAATCAGAAATGCACCGACAATATTGAGCACTGCGACGGAAGGCAGTTTGGTGACCAATACGCTAAACGGGGCAACAAAGAGTAGAAATGAACCCAGTTTCTGCGCCCACACGGCGGCTCTCGCCAATCGTGTGCGCATCATGAACATCGGCTCCTGTGCAGCATGCTGCATTGCGTGACCGCATTCGTGCGCGGCAACGGTAATTGCAGTCAGGGTTTTGCCTTCAAACTTGTCTCGTGTCAGCCGCACCGAGCGTAATACCGGATCGTAGTGATCGCCGAAATCGGTGACTTCAACGGTGACCTCGTTTAATTCATATCGGTCGAGCAAATGTCGTGCAAGTTCGCCGCCCGATCCCGGAAAATTTGCTTCGCTTATCTGATTATGACGATTGAGTATCCGGCGTACCCATAATTGGGGTCCGTAAACGAGAATTAGCAGCAGGCCGATTAGTAGAAAATAAGTCATTACCCTTCGGTCTTTTACCGGCTTATGTCAAAGACAGCAAGTTAACGAGTGGTAATTTTTCCGAGGGTTTCGTGGACACGTTGATATTCCTGTTGCATCACCTGTGTGTGCGCACCGACATCGATCGAAACACGATCACGGTAGGAATTTTCCATTTGCGCGGCCAGATGTGCAAGCCGCATCGCACCTATGCTGGCCGCAGACGATTTGATCGTATGCGCCCAACGGTGCAAATCGGAACTGGGGGTGCGTACGGTGCGATTGGCGATATCGGCCAGAAATTCGTCAATTGACTCGACATAAGATTCGATCACCATCCCCGCATCCTCGCCCATATCCTGGGTCAGTCGTGCCAGCACATTATCATCCAGCGTTAGCTGACTTTCGGGATCCGGATCTAATTTTGCCATCAGATTGTTTCAAATATCATATCACCGCGAGTATAGTTCAAGCTTGAGGTTTCGCCCGGTTCAATATAGTCAAAAAAATGTAATGAATAAATTTAGTGATGATTTCTACATCGTCGGGCACCGCGGTGCGGCCGGTGAATATTTTGAAAACAGCCTGCAGGGAATTCGCCACGCTGTATCGATTGGCATCGACGCCATCGAAATAGATATCCGCGAGCATTCGTCAGAACTGTGGGTATTTCACGATCGCGACCTGCAACGGTTGTGCGGGATATCTGGAATTTTTGAAAATCAGACTGACATTTCCAGCCTGCGCTTACGCAACGGCGAAGCGATATCGACGCTACGCCAGGTACTCGACCTGACCTGGGCCAAAGTACCGCTCAATATCGAAATCAAGTCGCTGCAGAACCTCGATTTGTTGCTCGACCTACTGGCGCAGTATCCGGCAGTCGATTCCAGTACCGGGTTACCCTGGATTCTGATTTCTTCGTTCAACCATCGCGCCATTCTGGAGTTACGTCAACGGGGCTGTAAGTGGCCGTTGGCGCCCATCAGTAGTGGTATTCCGATCCATACCGAGGCCCTGATTAAAAGCATCAACCCCTGGTCCTGGCATTTTAAAGACGAGTACCTGGACTTTGACTTGATAAAAGAATTGCGCGAACAGAATATCCCAAGCCTGGTATTTACGGTCAACGATGTCGATCGAGCGATTGAACTCGATGCCTTCGGGGTAGCAGGAATATTTACCGACCAGCCCACGATAATGATGCAGTTCAACTAGTGGTCGAACAACTAGCCCAACACAATCATCACGTTCAGTAGTACAATCCGCGCATGGCTCAACTAGGGCAATACAATTCACTACGCATCATCAAGTTAATCGATATCGGGGCATTTCTCGATGGCGGACAATACGGTGAAGTACTGTTACCGAAAAAATATGTCACCACTTCGATGCAGGTGGACGACAAGATTGACGTGTTTGTCTACAACGATTCAGAAGATCGTGTTATTACTACCACGCAAACTCCCAAAGCGCAGGTTGGTCAATGTGCTTACCTTAAAGTAGTCGGCAGCAGCAAGTTCGGGGCTTTCATGGACTGGGGTTTATCCAAGGACCTGCTGGTTCCTTTTGGCGAACAGCAAAAACCGATGCAAGAGGGTTATTCCTATACCGTCTACCTGTTCGTTGACACCGACACGGATCGAATCGCCGCATCCACCCGGCTGGAAGACTGGTTATCGATTGAGGCCAGTCACTTTAAGCCGCGGCAGGCTGTTGACCTTTTGATTTACAGTAAAAGCGACCTCGGGTTCAAGGCGGTAGTAAACGGCACTCATTTAGGTCAACTATACGACAACGAGACTTTCCAGCGGCTCCACTACGGGGAGCGGTTGCAAGGCTATATAAAACAGTTACGCCAGGATAGTAGAATCGATTTGATGCTGCAGTTACCGTCACACATCGAACGTAACCAGTTAAGCGACGCTATCGTCGAGCATTTGCAACAAAACGAGGGGTTATCGACCCTGACTGACAAGAGTCCTCCGGATGATATTTACCAGGCCTTCGGCGTCAGCAAGGCAAGTTACAAAAAAGCATTAGGTCAGCTTTACAAGCTGCGGCGTATTTCAATTAATAAACACCAAATCACCCTGCTTTAGTACTCGGATCTCGCTCAACACTACTTTTTCCTTTTTGCAGCGAAATTAAAAAAAGTAAAATCTTCATTGGATGCATCGATTTAAACTCTAAGCCTTTGATTTTCAGGTCATTCATATGCCCGCCCGGTTGCAGTAATTCTTCTGATTTCGTACCTCGACACATATAGGTATTGAAATTGATTTCGGAATCCGCAAAATGCGCCCTAATTCCAAACCGGAACCCTTGAAAATGGCGCGTAACTATTTTTCCAAAATTTTCAGTCACTCCCCATTCACGGCGATGCAGGAACACATGGACATCGTTGATCAATGTGTACACCAGTTGACACCGTTTTTCAAAGCCGTACTGAAGCAGGATCACGCTGCCGCGAAAGAAGTCTACAAAGAAATCAGGAAACTCGAAAACAAGGCTGACGCGCTGAAAAAGAAACTGCGTCTGCAAATGCCCAAAGGGTTGTTCATGCCGGTTGCACGGCGCGACTTGCTTGAACTGTTGCTGGTACAGGATCAGGCTGCCAATCAGGCGAAAGACATCAGCGGCCTGATTACCGGGCGTAAAATGATTTTCCCGGAGCAACTTGGCAAGCTTTTACCTGATTTTGTTAAACGTTGTGAAAATGCCAGCCGCAAAGCACATAAAGTCATCAACCAACTCGATGAGCTGGTCGAAGCCGGCTTTGTCGGACGCGAAGTGAAAGTGGTTGCTTCAATCATCAACGAACTCGATGTAATCGAAAAAGATACCGATAAATTACAGATCAAAATTCGCGCCGTATTGCTAAAAGCCGAAAAAGACCTACCACCGGTAGATGTCATGTTTTATTACAAAGTTATCGAAGGTATAGGTGAAGTCGCCGACATTTCCCAACGTATCGGCAGTCGCGTCGAGCTATTGCTCGCCAAATAAACTCTGTTTTTGATTTGACCAGGGCATATCTATGGATCAGGCAACCGTATACATCATTCTTGCTGGCGCGCTGGGCCTCTTCATGGCCTGGGGTATCGGGGCAAATGACGTCGCCAATGCGATGGGAACTGCTATCGGTTCGAAAGTATTAACCATCAGACAGGCTGTCATTATTGCTGGTATTTTCGAGTTTGCCGGGGCCTTTCTCGCAGGAGGACAAGTTACCTCGACTATCAGAAAAGGAATCATCGACAGTGGCGTGGTAGCGCAATCTCCAGAACTTATAATATTCGGAATGCTGGCGTCATTAACTGCAGCCGGTTTGTGGTTACTAATTGCTTCAAACAATGGCTGGCCTGTTTCGACTACCCACACCATTGTAGGTGCCATTGTCGGCTTTGCTATTGTCGGCCTCGGCCCGGATGCAGTGAAATGGGGAAAGGTAGGCTATATCGCCGCGAGCTGGGTGGTATCGCCTTTAATTTCCGGAGCACTTGCATTCTTTCTGTTCAGAAGCGTGCAGAAATTGATTCTTAATACCGATAATCCTATCGCCAATGCCCAAAAATACGTACCCGCCTACATTTTTGCAACCGGATTTATGATCGCACTGGTGACCTTGTTCAAGGGTTTGAAGCACATCGGTCTCGAGCTGGCCGATGGGCAAAATTATATGATTGCTGTTGTAGTGGGCCTGATCACCATGGTCATTGGTAAATATTATATTTCACGCATCAAGATCGACCCTTCTGACGATAAGGACTTTCACTTCGCCAATGTTGAGAAAATATTTGCGATACTGATGATCGTTACGGCCTGTGCCATAGCATTTGCTCATGGCTCGAACGATGTTGCCAATGCGGTCGGCCCGATGGCAGCAATCATCAGCATCGCTAGTGGAGGTGCCGTAGCGCAAGAATCAGCAACGCCTGCCTGGGTGCTACTAGTGGGAGGTATCGGTATCGTACTTGGACTGGCCATGTACGGTAGAAAAGTTATTGAAACAGTCGGTCAGAAAATCACTGAACTGACGCCGAGTCGTGGTTTTGCCTGCCTGCTCGCAGCTTCAACTACAGTCGTTATCGCTTCGGGAACCGGATTACCCATTTCCACAACACACACCCTGGTGGGTGCCATACTCGGCGTTGGATTTGCTCGCGGTATCGGAGCGCTCAATCTGGGAGTGGTTGGAAACATCTTCATGTCGTGGATCATTACTTTACCCGCAGGGGCATTGCTGTCGATCTTTTTCTTTTACTTCTTCAAGGGTATTTTCGGCTAACGGGTCATACCGCAGCTTGGCCCGCCCGCGTACTTCCACGTACGCGACCACGGGATGACAGTGTTAACCCGGATAACGCGCGGCCAGACCCTGATAAACGTCATCGCGGAATCCTGAACTGTTGCTGTCAAGCTCGCCCAGTAGTTCCGCGAGGTGTTCATTGTCTTCCCGGCCAGTCCATACCTTGATGTAACTGCCATCTTTGTAACCGTGATCCTGACGGAAAAAGTTCAATACGTTCTTGCCGACATAAATGCGATACAGCTGGTCGAAATCCATCGCGATCAAAACCATGATGTTGGCAAAATCAGAAAAGTGCATCGATTGATTGGCAATGGTAGTTTGCGCCAGGGACTCAATCGCCGCGCGAATATCCTGGTTTTGCCGCGGATCGGATAAT
>QIJI01000076.1 GCA_003231795.1 Gammaproteobacteria bacterium | reverse complement strand
AAAGTCACTCGAAGCCGAGCTGCAACCCGAGCCGGTAGCCGCGCCCGAACCGCAACCCGAGCCGGTGGTCGAACCGGAACCTGAGCCCGAACCGGTTTATGTCGATAAGGCGGATATCTTTCGAGATAAGCTCAAGGGTGGGGGTCGCGGACCAGCTATGATTCAGATTCCATCGGGTACTTATCGAATGGGTGGGCCTTCGGGTATCGTCTCACCGGACGAAGTACCGCGGCATAACGTCACTATTGATTCCTTTATGGTATCCGCTTACGAAATTACATTCGAGGAATATTATCGATTTGCCCAGGCCACCGGACGTAAAAAACCGGCTAACAGTGGCTGGGATGTCAAGACTCATCCAGTGGTAAATGTGGCCTGGGACGATGCACTGGCTTATAGCCGGTGGCTGGGCAAACAAACCGGGTTGAAATATCGATTGTTGTCGGAAGCTGAATGGGAGTATGTCGCGCGCGCTGGAACCACCTCTGCTTTTTGGTGGGGCAGCAAAGCCGGGGTTGGCAATGCGCATTGCTTCGACTGCAAGAGCGACTTCAGCACCAGTAAGCCAGCCAAGATTGGAACCTACAAGCCCAATGCCTTCGGCGTCTATGATACAGCGGGTAACGTCTTCGAGTGGGTGCATGATTGCTATCATCGCAACTATAAAGGTGCGCCCGACGATGGTTCGGTATGGGAAGGTGGTGACTGTGATGTGCGAGTAGTACGCGGTGGTGCTTATCGTAGTCCCGCTGATTCGGCCCGCTCCGCCAATCGTGAAAAATTCAAAAGCAGTAGAGGCCAATACAATGTTGGCATCCGGGTCGCGCGCGATCTATAGTTTCTGAAAACCAGTCGGCTCAGGTCATGATTAATTGGCAGGCTATCGAAACAGTGCTGCTGGACATGGACGGCACACTACTTGACCTGCACTTCGACAGCTTCTTCTGGCAGCAATATCTCCCCCAACGATACGCCGAAATCAAGGGCGTTGAGTTGCAGGCGGCAAAGCAGCTTGTCATTGCCGAGACGAAATTAAATGGTGGCAGTCTGAACTGGTATTCGACCGATTACTGGAGTCAATTGCTCGACCTGGACGTGGTTAAACTCAAACATGAAATCAGTCACAAGGTAGCCATTCGGCCCTACTGTATCGATTTTCTCGATGCGCTGCGCGCTGCCGGCAAAGATGTGGTGATGGTGACCAATGCACACCACGACAGCCTTAATCTTAAAATGGATAAAACACAGCTGGCCGACAAGTTTGACCGGTTGATCACGGTGCATGAATTTTCAGTGCCGAAGGAAGACCCGCAGTGCTGGCACGAAGTGTATAAGCTGTACCCCTTTCTTGGGACGACTACCTTGCTGATCGACGATAACCTGCATGCATTGGAGTCAGCCCGCGAATATGGAATTCAGCATTTACTCGCTATCGTGCAGCCGGATTCACAGGCGCCCCGACGTGAGATTGTCGGATTTGACGCAATCCATTCTTTTGATGAAATCATGCCCGTATTCGGGGTTACCGATGAATGACAATTCCCAAAACCCGATAGAGGGTGGCTGCCTTTGTCGAGGCGTGCGTTATCGCATCGTCGGTAACTGTCGCGACATCATTAACTGTCATTGCGAAAATTGCCGTCGTACCCATGGTCATGTCGCGGCATATACGTCGGTCAACAAAGGCGAACTCATACTGATGCAACAGGCTAGCCTGCAGTGGTACCACGACCAGTCACCGGACACATACCGCGGATTCTGCAACGTCTGTGGCGCCAGTCTTTTCTGGGATGCACGCGATGGCCGCGAAAAGATGGCAGTTGCCGCCGGTTCGCTCGACGAAAGCCGTGAGTTAAAGACCATCGGGCATATTTATATCGCCGAAGCGGGTCGCTATTACGAGCTCGAAGATGGCTTGCCGAAGTTTGATGGTAGCAGTGCCGGGACGCTGGATTTCGATACAGGCAGTTGACCTAAACTCCGATTTGAGTTAAAAGTTTTGAACTACAACTGATCGCCTCGTTGATGTCGTCTCACCACTGCTACAACGGGTTAATTTAATTTTCCTGGATTTCAGTCGATTACCTTAAGTATCTCTATATGTTAAAACCGGATAAATTTGATCCGCAACGACGTTCCATTGGACACATTCTCGATACAATCGGAGAAGGCTGGTCGATTTTGATTGTACGCGAAGCATTTATGGGTGTTCGACGGTTTGAGGAGTTTCAGGGTCGTCTTGGTATTGCGCGCAACATTCTAACCGCCAGGCTGAAAAAGCTTTGCGCAAATGAAATCCTCGACCGTGTGCCGGTCAAGGAAGGTGCCAAACGCCATGAATACCGCTTGACTACCAAGGGCAGGGACATGTTGCCTTTGCTTATCGCGCTTACTCAATGGGGCGATAAATGGGTTTTTGGCGAGAATAATACACCGATGATATTTCTTGATCGAGAAAAGGGCGAGCCGATTGCGACGGTCGAAGTCTACTCTGCGCAAGGGGAGATGCTGCAGCCGCGCGATATCATGATTCAGGCGGGACCCGGGTCGACTCTCGAGACCCGCCAGCGTATCGAAGAGATCACGGATAATGAGTGATCAGGAAAAGCCGTTAAAGTGTCCGGTGGGCGAGCCCAGTTGTGAATGGCTGGATGAAGTTGAGACATTACGTGTAAAAATTGACGAGTTGTCCGAGCTGGTATCAACCGATGCTCTCACCGGTCTGTTTAATTTCCGACATTTTAAAACCATGCTCCAGGCAGAAATGGACCGTTCCAAACGCAGCGGAATACCCACCAGTCTGGTACTGGTAGACGTCGATCACTTTAAAATTGTCAACGATACCCACGGTCATGAGATTGGTAATCTGGCCTTGCAACACCTGGCAGAAATTTTAAAAAATGCAGTCAGAACCACCGACATCGTTTGTCGATATGGTGGCGAAGAGTTCACCATGATTTTCCCCGAGACTCACCTGAACCTGGCCGTCAAAGTAGCTGACAGAATTCGCGAGCAGATTGCGAATATACCGTTAAAAATCGATTCTGGTGAAATTACGCTTACTGTAAGTATGGGTGCCAGCGTTTATATAAAAACCAGTGTTCTGGATATCGACGACTTTGTCGATTCGGTGGACAAATATCTTTATGAGGCGAAACAATCCGGACGCAACTGTATCTGCCACGTCGACTACTCGGAACTGCGAGCCGTGACGGAAGTCGGCGCGGATGAACGCGCGATGTTGTTTAAAAAAGGCTAGCTCGAACCAAATTTTCTTTTTAGAGTTCGAATTGCGTTAATTTTTTCTGTACCAGTTCATTTTTTAATACCACGTAACGCGGCATGCCGCGCTCGTCATAATCAGGGTAGGCCTCCCCCTGAATCAACGGGTATAAATACTCTCGACACAGGTCGGTAATACCAAAGCCATCTTCGGAAATGAACTCCAGCGGCATGGTTTTTTCCACATTGGCAACCTCGGCGAGGTTGGCGCTACCGATTTCCCAGCGGTAAGGATTGTTCGAGATGCGATCGATTGTCGGCATGATGGCATTGTTACCTGCCAGTGCCATTTCCACGCCCGCCTGACCGAGTGCGTACGCCTGTTCGAGATCGCAAGCCGAAGCGATGTGACGCGCCGAACGTTGTAGATAGTCGGCTACCGCCCAGTGAAACTTGTAACCAAGCGCCTGTTTGACCATATTGGCCACAACGGGCGCGACACCACCGAGTTGCGCATGGCCGAATGCATCGCGACTGCCTTGTTCGGCGAGGAAACTTCCATCAGAATTGTGAGCTCCTTCCGAAACCACCACGGTGCAGTATCCAAAGCGATCGACTTTGGACTGAACCGCCGCGATAAAGTTATCATGATCGAAGTCCACCTCAGGCAACAGTAACAAAACCGGGATGCCATAATCTTCGATCAATCCACCGGCAGCTGCAATCCATCCCGCGTGCCTGCCCATCACTTCCAGTATAAATACCTTGGTTGAAGTTTTGGCCATCGATTTGACATCGAAAGACGCTTCCAGTGCCGACACGGCAACATACTTGGCGACCGAACCAAATCCGGGGCAGTTATCAGTTATCGGCAAATCGTTATCGACTGTTTTGGGGATATGGATCGCCTGTACCGGGAAGCCCATGGTTTCGGATAACTGTGAAACCTTGAAACAGGTATCGGCCGAATCGCCGCCGCCGTTATAAAAGAAAAAGCCGATATCGTGAGCCTTGAATACCTCGATCAGTCGTTCATATTCACGACGGTTTTCCTCGACACTTTTTAGTTTGAAACGGCAGGAACCGAATGCCCCGGACGGGGTGTTTTTCAAAGCCGCAATATCGGCATCCGATTCGATCGATGTATCGATCAACTCTTCCGTCAAAGCGCCGATGATCCCGTTTTGACCCGCGTAAACATTTCCTATTTTGTCGGCATTTTCGCGACAGGTTTCGATCACGCCGCAAGCGCTGGCATTGATAACCGAGGTGACGCCGCCGGATTGGGCATAAAATGCATTTTTAGGACTCATGTTTAACTGCCGCTGTCATTTTCGATGCAGCAGAATACCGTAAAAACGTCTAAAAAACAGGAGTGCACAAAGGAATAAAAAAGGGTAGCGCAAGCGCTACCCTTCAGATAACAAGATCAGAGGATCCTTAAGACAATAACGGAGCGATAACCAGGCTGACAATGGCCATAACATTGATCAAGATGTTCATTGACGGGCCCGAAGTATCCTTGAACGGATCGCCGACGGTATCGCCGACAACCGCCGCTGCATGAGTATCGGTCCCTTTACCACCCAGATTGCCTTTTTCAATGTACTTCTTGGCATTGTCCCAGGCGCCACCAGCATTGGCCATCATCAGTGCCATTAATACGCAGCCCAGCAGTGCGCCCATCAACATACCACCCAGCGCCTGGGCGCCAATAACGAATCCAACCAGCGGCGGAGCGCTGACCGCGATAACACCCGGGAGAATCATTTTTTTGAGTGCCGCAGTGGTCGCAATATCGATGCACTGTGCGGTATCCGGTTCGGCAGTTCCTTCGAGCAGCCCATCGATTTCCCTAAATTGACGGCGGATTTCCTTGATCATTTCAAACGCTGCGTCGCCGACGGCGGTCATCGTAATCGATGCAATAATGAAAGGGATAACACCCCCGATAAACAAGCCGATTAATACGTCCGGGCTGCTCAGTAAAAGTTCGAAATTTTCAATATTGGCAGATACTGTTTCAATGTAAGCGGTAATAATCGCCAGTGCTGCCAGTGCAGCCGCGCCAATCGCAAATCCCTTGCCAATAGCCGCCGTAGTATTGCCTAGTTCATCGAGTGAATCGGTAATTTTGCGAGTGTCTTCACCGAGACCTGCCATTTCAGCGATGCCACCTGCATTGTCGGCAACCGGACCATAGGCGTCGATAGCCATGGTAATACCGACTGTCGCCAACATGCCGACCGCGGCGATTCCGACACCGTAAAGCCCGGCAAAACTACTGGAGATCGCGATAATCCCGCAGATGGTCAAAACCGGGATCGCCACCGACTGCATGCCAATGGCGAGGCCGCTAATCATGACCGTGGCGGGTCCGGTTTCGGCTGATTTAGCGATGTGTTCGACCGGTTTTCCGGCGGTGTAATACTCGGTCACGAGGCCGATGATAATGCCCCCGACCGCGCCCGAGAGAACCGCAACCCAGATGCCATTGTCCAGCCCGAGTTGTGAAATAACGAAATAGGCCAGCACGATGAAAATGATGGATGAACCCATGGTTCCCATTCGCAAGGCTTTTTCAGGCGATTTAGCGGAATTGGCTTTGACAATCAAAATGCCGGCGATAGAGCACAACAGACCGAGTGATGCCAGACCCAGAGGTAGAAACATTATTCCCTCACGATCGCCAAGCAATTCGACCGATGTAATCGCCATGGTTGACGCAATGGCGATAGTGGCAATCATCGCTCCGCAATAGGATTCGAATATGTCCGAGCCCATCCCCGCAACGTCACCGACATTATCTCCGACGTTATCGGCGATTACGCCAGGATTACGCGGGTCATCTTCGGGAATACCGGCTTCCAGCTTGCCCACCAGGTCGGCGCCGATGTCGGCACTCTTGGTGAAAATTCCGCCACCGACGCGTGAAAACAGCGCCACCACCGATGCACCCATCGCGAAACCATGTATCGCATACAGCGTTTCGGGATCGCTGGAGAAAATATAATACACGATGCCCAGACCCAGCAGGCCCAGTGCGGCAACGGAAAGGCCCATGATCGAGCCGCCATAGAAAGCGACCGTCAACGCAGCCGCCGCGCCCTCATTATGCGCAGCCGTCGTAGTTCGGACGTTGGCCCGGGTCGCGGTATTCATGCCGATGTAACCGGCGGTCCCCGAGGCAAGAGCACCCAGCACGAAACAAAAAGCAGTTGCTGCACCAAGGAAAATGTATAGCAATACCGTGAGTACTGCGGAAAACATGATCAGCATTTTGTATTCGCGTTTCATGAAAACCATGGCGCCAAGGTGGATCTGGTTGCCTATTTCGACGACTTTTCCTTCGCCTTCCGGATACTTTTTAACTGCGGCGTAAGTTATCGCTGCTGCGACAAGTCCAAAAGCGCCAATAATTGGCGGCAGAAGATTCATAAACTCCATACTGTTTCCCCAGGTAATTAGATGGTATTTTTTTGAGATTAAACCCGTTTCATTATGAAGGGCATAAAAAAACGCGCATGATATCGTTTTTTAGCGCCAGAATGAATCATCTTTATTAAAAATCGGATCTTTTTTGAACATTTTTCTGCTATTGTCCGCAGATCCACGAGCGATCAGGAGTTTCGAAGGATAAATCCGTTTCAATGTCGAAGCGAGAGCAGCTAAAAGACGATTATCTGGAGAACCGATTAATTCGGCGGCGCCTGGGTTTATCAGCGATTATTGCGACCATTCTGCTTAGCCTGGTGCTCGGCAGACTTTACGTTTTGCAAGTCGTTGATTATGAGCATTTCGCGACCCTCTCTGATAGTAACCGAATTCGAATCAAGGCACTTCCGCCTACGCGTGGTTTGATATTCGATCGTAATGGTGTGGTCATGGCAAATAATTTGCCGGCTTACCGCCTCGAAATTGTGCGTGAACAGGTCGACGATCTGAGCGCTACTCTGCAACGGTTGCGCCGCTACGTTGATTATTCTGAACAGGATTTAAAACGCTTCGAGCAATCTTCCAAGCGACGGCGCCCGTTTGAAAGCATTCCGCTACGCTTCAATCTGAATGATGAAGAAGTTGCGCGTCTGGCGGTCAATTTGCACAAGTTCGAAGGAGTGGAAATCAATGCCCGTCTGACCCGTAACTATCCCCTTGGGTCACATGCGGTGCACGCGCTTGGTTATGTTGGACGAATCGACGCAAAGGATCTTGGCAAAGTGGATGAAATTGACTACGCCGGTACCACGCACATCGGAAAGCTGGGTCTGGAAAAGTTTTATGAGGACGAGTTGCACGGGACGGTAGGTGTGCAACAGGTTGAAGTCAATGCCAAGGGACGGACACTGCGAGTGCTGACCGAATCGCCGCCGATACAGGGCAATAATCTGTACCTGACGATCGACTCGCGCTTGCAAATGGTGGCCGAACAGGCCTTTGGTGATCTAAGGGGTGCCGCGGTTGCAATAGATCCCAACAACGGCGAGATACTGGCGTTGGTTTCAATGCCGACCTTTGATCCGAACCTGTTTGTTAACGGTATCAGTTTCGATGCTTATAACCAGCTACGGGATTCGTCGCAGCGACCCTTGTTCAATCGCGCCCTCTCCGGCCAGTATCCACCGGGATCAACCGTAAAACCTTTTTATGCTCTGGCCGGACTCGAGGCCAATGTAACCCAGAAAGACAAGGAAGTTTATTGTAAAGGTTACTACCAGTTACCGGGAGAACCGCGTCGCTATCGAGACTGGAAGAAAGAAGGGCATGGTCCCATGCAAATCTCCGATGCAATCATTCAGTCCTGTGATATTTATTTTTATGACCTGGCCTATCGCATGGGTATTGATCGAATGTCATTGTTTCTGGCACAATTTGGTTTTGGCGTCAAAACCGGGATCGACAGTACTGGCGAGCGAAGTGGTTTGCTACCCTCGCGAGAATGGAAACGTCGTGCAGAAGGTCTGCCCTGGTTTCCAGGTGAAACCCTGATTACCGGTATCGGACAGGGAGCCTTATTGACAACGCCACTGCAACTGGCCAATTCGATTGCTGCGTTTGCATCCAAGGGGAAACGTTTTCGTCCCCGTCTGGTCAAATCGATAGAGCAGGTACGCGACCAGACGCGGACAGAAACCTCCAGCGAGGTTGTCGGTCAATACCAGATTTTGAAAGAAATAAACTGGACACATATTCATAACGCGCTGGTTAACGTGGTGCATGGGCCACGCGGTACCGCAAGGAGAATCAGCCGGGGCATTAAATACCGGGTCGCAGGTAAAACCGGAACCTCACAGGTATTTGAGGTTGCGCAGGACGAAGAATACGACGCGGAAACCGTAAGCGACAAACTTCGAGATCACGCGTTGTTTGTGAGCTATGCGCCGGCCGAAAAACCGCGCATAGCAATTGCAGTAATCGTTGAGAATGGGGGGCATGGCAGTACCGTGGCAGCGCCGATTGCACGCAAAATCATGGACGCTTACCTGTTGGACCAGTTGTGAATCAGTCCCTCGACCCGGATTCCGTTTCGATTACACGGCGGGTCATGGATGCATTGCGACTGGATCCGGTTTTATTCCTGTTGCTGATTGTACTGACTTTGTTCGGCAGTACGCTGCTCTACAGTGCGACTGGTTCCGATATTGCTAGCGTTGTGCGCCAACTAACTCGCCTGGCGGTCGCGATTCTGCTGCTGATTGCGGCTGCCAATGTACCGCTACGCGTGATCCGCAAGATGTCAATCTGGCTATATCTCGGCGGCATTGCGATGCTGATTGCGGTGATTTACTTCGGCGAAGTTGGCAAGGGTGCTCAGCGTTGGCTTGATCTGGGAATTATCCGTTTCCAGCCTTCCGAAATTCTGAAGCTGGCAGTTCCGATGATCGTTGCGGCCTATTTATCGGACAGGGTATTACCGGTAGGTTGGAAAGAATTGTTGGTATCATCAATTCTGGTCCTGATACCGCTGCTGTTGATTGCCCGTCAGCCAGATCTCGGTACCGCGATCCTGGTCGGTAGTGCGGGATTTTTCGTTTTGTTTCTGGCGGGAGTGCGCTGGCGCATAATAATAAGTCTTGCGCTGCTGTTATCGTCAATGGCGCCGTTGTTGTGGAAGTTCGCTTTGCACGAATATCAGCGCAAGCGCATTCTGACTTTGCTGGATCCGGAGAGCGACCCACTGGGGTCCGGATATCATATAATCCAGTCCAAGATTGCGATTGGTTCAGGTGGGGTATATGGCAAGGGATGGCTTAATGGCAGCCAGTCGCAACTGGAATTTATCCCGGAACGATCGACTGATTTTATCTTCTCGGTGTTCGGCGAAGAATTTGGTTTTTTCGGAAGTGTGGTTTTAATTTTAATTTATCTGGCGATTATTTATCGTGGTCTATATATTGCTGCTCATTCCACCGAAAATTTCGGACGCCTGCTGGCCGGCGCACTTAGTCTCACGTTTTTTGTCTATTTATTTGTCAATACGGGTATGGTGACAGGAATTTTACCGGTGGTGGGTGTGCCGCTACCATTGATCAGTTACGGTGGCACTTCGATGGTAACTCTGATGGTGGGTTTTGGGTTGATAATGTCGATTCGATCGGCAAGGCGATTTTTGGGTTGATGGATTTTTGATATTATGATTAGGTATTTATTAATTTTAGGTTTGTTGATATCACCCGCGATTTTTGCGCTGGAAATTAGCAGTGGCGATTATGCAGGGCGCCAGGATGTCGCCGAATTCGTACAGCGAATGGCCAAAGAAAGCAGTTATACCGAGGCTGAATTGCTGACCCTGTTTAACCAGGTCGAAAAACAGGAACACCTGTTCGCCAAGCTTGACAAACCGGCCGAAAAGGAATTGCACTGGTATCAGTATCGTGCCATTTTTCTCAAGCAACGGCGCATAGATGGTGGAGTCGAATTCTGGATAAAACATCGCGAACTGCTGCAGCAGGTCAGCGACAACACCGGCGTGCCGGTCGAAATTATTGTCGCCATTATTGGCGTTGAAACATTTTACGGGACTTATCGTGGAAAGGATCCGGTATTCGATAGCCTGGTAACACTGACTTTTGATTATCCACGCCGCGCGAAGTTTTTCAGGCAAGAGCTTGAGCATTTTTTGTTATTGGCAAAGGAGCAGGGCTTCGATGCTCGGGCCCTGCGGGGTTCTTACGCCGGGGCGATGGGAATGCCGCAGTTTATCTCATCCAGTTACCGAAACTTCGCGGTTGATTTTGATCAGGATGGTCAGATCAACCTTTTTGACAGTATTCCCGATATTACCGGCAGCGTGGCCAACTACTTCGTCAAACATGGCTGGCAACGTGGCGGCCGAGTTGCCCGACCCCTGGATGCGATTGAAGATAATTCAATTGACAAACTCGAGCCCGGTGTAAAACCCGGGTACCCGTGGGCCCGGCTCAAACAAAGCGGGCTAAGTTCACAATTCGATATTGCTGAAGATACCTCCGTTGCATTGATTGTGTTGCAGCAGAAAGGCCGTCCCGAGTACTGGGCGGGGTTTCAGAATTTTTACGTTATCACTCGTTACAATCACAGTGAGCTGTACGCGATGGCGGTATACCAGTTGGCCAAACTCATCCAGAACAAGTTCAAGAAAACGCAATGACAGTGAGGCCGGTCGGTGTTGTCCTGTTGCTGACTTTCATGCTTGAGGGCTGTACTTTCGGAGTTCCGATAGGCGATCGTGGTAAGGCACAGGTATCGGTTGCACCGGCGAATCAGAGCGTGACTCAACGCAAAGGGCCGGGCAATCCGTCTTCATATGTAGTCTTTGGTAAGCGCTATTACGTGCTCGAAAGTTCAAAAGGGTTTGTACAACGGGGCATCGCTTCCTGGTACGGCGCCAAGTTCCACGGGCGCAAAACCTCCAATGGCGAAATCTATAACATGTACGCGATGACCGCGGCGCATAAAACGCTACCTATTCCGGTCTACGTACATGTCAAGAATCTTGACAATGGAAGATCGATGGTCGTCCGCGTCAATGATCGAGGTCCCTTTATTAGCGGGCGTATCATCGACCTGTCCTATGCGGCAGCGAAAAAACTGGGAGTCGATGGTCCGGGTACTGCTAATGTCCTGATTACGGTGGTAGATTCGGCCCAGTCAAAACCGGCAGATGTTGTGCGTACCATTCCATTAACCGATCTGCCGGAGCAGGATGTGCCCCTGTTTGTGCAGATGGGCTCTTTCTCCAGTAATGAAAATGCCAACAACCTGGTGCGCGAATTGATCGATGCGAATGAATCGTCGGCTAAAATATTCCAGTTACAGACGAGCAACGGGCTGTTTTTCCGGGTACGTGTCGGGCCGCTGTTTGATATCGACGAAGCCAATGCGGTGTTGCGGCGACTCAAAAGCAAAGGATTCCAGACCGCACGTATCGTGGTGCAGGATGTTCCAGAATAATTCTTGAGGCTCCGCTCAGTGATCGCTACAATCCCGTCACCTTATCAATCCCCAGACCTGGTCTATATGAAAATAGCTACCTCCATCATTGTTATATTGGCTGTGTTGTTCGCGGGCGCGAGCTGGGCTGCGCCCAAACCCATCCCGAATCCACCCACGATCGATGCCACCAGTTATTACCTGATTGACTTCGACAGTGGTCGGGTTCTGGCAGAAAAGGATCCCGATAAACGTATGGAGCCCGCCAGTATCACCAAACTGATGACCGTTTACCTCGTCGACAAGGCGATAGCCGACGGCGATGTGGCACTTGATGAAATGGTAACCATCAGTGAAAAAGCCTGGCGCATGCAGGGTTCCAAAATGTTCGTTGAAGTGGGTAAACAGGTTTCAGTGGATGATTTGCTCAAAGGTTTAATCATTCAGTCGGGTAACGATGCCAGCGTGGCACTGGCAGAACACATTGCGGGATCTGAATCTGCCTTTGTCGGATACATGAATCATCAGGCAAGTCTGTTGGGCATGAGTAACACTAACTTCGTCAATTCCACCGGCTGGCCGGATAAAAATCATTACAGCAGCGCGCGTGATATTGCGATTCTGACACAGGCCGTTATTCGTGATTTTCCGATTTCCTATCGCGACTACCGCGAAAAGGAATTCACCTTTAACAATATCCGACAGTTTAATCGCAACCGCCTGTTATGGACTGATGATTCGGTGGACGGTGTAAAAACCGGCTGGACCGAAGGGGCTGGATATTGTCTGGTGTCATCGGCTAAACGCGGCGAAATGCGATTAATATCGGTAGTGCTCGGTGCGGATTCCGATAAATCACGTACCGAGAGCAGCCAGGCCATGCTCAACTATGGATTCCGCTTTTTCGAAACTCACCGACTATATCAGGCGAAGGAAATTTTGAAGAGCGCAAGAATCTGGTATGGAGATCAGGAGCAAGTCAGTATGGGCGTCGGTCGTGATATCTATATCACTATTCCGCGTGGTAGATATAGTGATCTCGATGCGTCGATGGAAATCGATAGTGAAATTTCGGCACCGGTAGCACAGGGACAGCAACTCGGTCAGGTCAACATCAAACTTGATGACGAGCTGGTCGTAACTGAAGATATTGTAGCAATGCAGGCTGTCGAGGAAGGTGGCTTGATCGACAGGGCCCTGGACAGAATCAAATTGATGTTTCGCTAATGGCACAAACGACCGAAGCGGAAGACTCAGCCCTGACTTTGCTGGAGTATCCGAATCGATTCCCGCTCAAAGTATTTGGCAAACCCGGTGATGAATTTGAATCCATTGTGCTTGATCTGATTCGAGCGCGTTGTCCCGAAGCCGAGCATATTGAAGTAACACGTCGACCGAGCCGGAGTGGTAAGTACCTCGCGTTGACAATGACATTTACGGTATACACTCAACAGCAACTGGAACAGATCTATCAGGATCTGTACGACTGCAAGCAGGTCGTAATGTCGCTTTAACCATCAGACAGACCCTAGCCAAGTGCCTTCCTCTCGCAACGACACCCTGAATCAGACAGATTCCCGGACTGTGCCAGACCCCCAGATCCAGGTGAAGTATCTGGGCCTGACGGATTATTGTCAGAGCTGGCAGGCAATGAAGTATTTTACTGATCATCGAGGTCCTGATACAGACGATGAGCTGTGGATTACCGAACACCCTGCGGTATTCACCCAGGGCCAAAATGGCAAACCCGAACACCTGTTGAATCCGGGGGATATACCGGTGGTGCAAATCGACCGCGGTGGGCAGGTGACCTATCACGGGCCCGGGCAACTGGTGGTGTACTGTCTGCTCGATTTGCATCGGTTTGGTATCGGAGTAAAAAGCCTGGTATCGAAGCTCGAAAAATCGGTGATCGAGCTGTTGAAGTCCTATCATATCGATGCCGTTACGCGTTCGACGGCGCCGGGTGTTTATGTCGATCAGGCCAAGATAGCGGCGCTTGGATTGCGTATTCGAAAAGGATGTTGTTATCATGGCCTGAGTCTGAATGTCGATATGGATCTCGAACCTTTTGCCCGCATCAATCCCTGTGGTTATCAGGGGCTTGCAGTGACCCAGTTACGTGACTTTGATGTAACCGTCGACACGCGGCAGGCGGGCCATCATCTGACCGACATTCTTATCCATCATTTAGGGACAAGCTGTGAAAAAAAATCAGGTAATACAAGGGGTTAAGCTAAAGGGTGCAGATAAGGTCGCGCGCATTCCAATAAAAGTCGTGCCCTCAAAAACGATCCAGCGTAAACCCCCGTGGATTCGTGCCAAGGCGCCTACCGGTGATCGCGTTAAAAAATTAAAATCAAAACTGCGTGCTAACGGCCTGTTCACAGTGTGCGAGGAAGCATCCTGTCCGAATCTGGGCGAGTGTTTTTCCAAGGGTACTGCGACTTTTATGATTATGGGCGATATCTGTACCCGGCGATGCCCGTTTTGCGATGTAGGGCATGGTCGGCCCAATTCACTGGATCTTGACGAACCGGTTAATCTCGCACGAACCATAGCCGATATGGATTTACGCTATGTCGTAATTACATCGGTAGATCGCGATGATTTGCGAGATGGGGGTGCGGGTCACTTCGTCGACTGTATTGTTGAAACCCGGTGCCTCAATCCGAATATAAAAATCGAGATTCTGACCCCCGATTTTCGCGGACGCATGGACGTGGCACTCGAGATCATGACCAAGGCTCCACCCGACGTGTTTAACCATAATCTGGAATCGGTGCCGTCGCTATACCGGAAGGTTCGACCGGGCTCGGATTATCAATGGTCGCTACAACTATTACAGAAATTCCACCAGATGCATCCACAGATACCCACCAAGTCAGGTTTAATGCTGGGTCTCGGTGAACAGATCGATGAGGTTAAACAAGTGCTGCGCGATATGCGTGAACATGGGGTTAATATGTTGACCCTGGGTCAGTATCTTCAACCCAGTCTCGATCATCTGGCGGTAGAGCGATTTGTAACCCCGCAGGAATTCGATGAGTTGGGTGAGTATGCCGAATCAATCGGATTTGATCAGGTGGCCAGCGGCCCAATGGTGCGTTCTTCCTATCACGCAGATTTGCAGGCCGAATCAGTTCTGAACGCCTGACATTCCGATCATTCGCGCTATTACTCTGGCATCCCCTTGTTACTCCCTCTTCCCCGCGCCGGCGGGGATCTTAAAAAGCGCCGTCATTACAAGATCCCCTCCTTCGAGGGGATGACGGAGTAGTGTTGCGGGGATGACGGAACAGCAGGAGGAATGTCGGCTGTCGGCTAATCGTAGATTGTGGCGATCGGCTGGCGCTTGTGTTGGGTCGCGAGGTAAATATCGATGATGCGTTGATGTGCCGCCGGGTCTATTTGCTTACCCTCGAGAAAGTCGTCGATCTGGTCATAGCTGAGCCCCAGTGCATCTTCGTCGGGTCTTGAAGGATCCAGCGTTTCGAGATCAGCCGTCGGTGCCTTGTTGATAATCCTGTCAGGCGCGCCCAGAAAAGCAGCGAGTTGCCTGATCTGACGCTTGTTCAGTCCGAACAGCGGCACAATATCGCAGGCGCCGTCGCCATGTTTGGTGTAAAAGCCGGTTACATTTTCAGCCGAATGATCGGTGCCCAGCACCAACCCGCCCAGTAATCCGGCAATTTCGTACTGCGCAATCATGCGCATTCTTGCTTTGACGTTGCCTTTGCTGAAATCACGCGCCTGATCACTTTGCTTTGCCAGTCCCTGTTCAGACAACGCATCCAGCGTGGTCTGGTGTATCGCGTCGCTGCCCGACTTAATATTAACGGTAACGCTATGGCCGGGTCGAATAAATTCCAGTGATCGCTGTGCATCGGCTTCGTCGGCCTGGGTATCATAGGGCAGCCGCACGGCGACGAAACGGTAATTGTCATCGATCTGGCCATCAGTCTGATTGAGCTCATCGACCGCCAGTTGGGCCAAACGGCCACAAATACAGGAATCAATGCCGCCGCTAATTCCCAGTACCAGCGTCGAAAGTCCGCTGGAATGTAACTGTCGTTTGATAAAGTCTACGCGGCGCCTGACCTCGTCCTCGACAACAATTTCAGGCTGCACTTTCATTTCAGTAACTATGTCTGTTTGATTCATCAGCGACCACTAGAAGGGCATAGGATACTGGCGGTAAACTTTATTGATATCGTCCAGTACTTCCTGACCGAGTTCCAATCCGGCCGCGCCGAGGTTCATCGATAGCTGTTCGATACTGGTTGCCCCGATAATGCTCGAAGTAACGAAGGGGCGCTGATTACAAAATGCTATTGCCATATGGACCGGTTCGAGCCCGTGCTTTCTGGCAATCGAAAGATACAAATCGACCACCGACCATACCGAGTCGTTAATTCGTCCGAACAAATCCGGTGTAATGGTCATGCGCGTACCGGCGGGTCTGGCACCATTTTGGTACTTGCCGGAAATCAGCCCGCAAACCAGCGGCGAGTAAGGCAACAAGCCGACATTTTCATGGTGGGATAATTCAGCCAGGTCGAGATCGTAACCGCGGTTCATCAGGCTATATTCGTTTTGCACCGAAACAACGCGCGGTAATCCGTGCGTTTCGGCGATTC
>QIJI01000219.1 GCA_003231795.1 Gammaproteobacteria bacterium | reverse complement strand
AATAACGACTGGTCTACGCCCGGCTTGCTCATGACCACGAGTAGGGCTTAGCTCTGCCCAGCGAATTTCACCCCTAATATTCGGGTCACAGTGAACCTCCCCCAGTTTAACGGATACTTTAAATTAGCCTTCTCTTGCCAGCCAATCACGCATAATTGCCTTTATCCGGCTCTGATAGGGAATGCCATCGAGATGAGCTTTAGTTTTGAAGGCATCCAAAAGATCGGTCTCAATCTTTATACTGATCAATTTGGACACGGGCTTTTTGATCGGCATATTGACGATTCGAAAATCTTCAAGATATCTTACGATCTGTTCGGTAGATAGGCGCTCACACTGCGCAAGGTAGTTGTCAGAAAAGAACTGAATCGTTTTCACTTAAGCTTTTCCAGTGCTTTGATATCCTCAATATCCTGGGGGCGACCGCTCGCTTTTTTCATATCGATGAGATCTCTGATATTCAGTACGGGAACAGACATTGTGGCAAGCTGCTTATAAGTTGCCCTTTTCCCCTTTGCATCAAAATTGATGATGATATCCAGCAGCTCGGAGGGATCGGCGGGGTTATGGAAATTCCAGGCAATTAGATTTCGATTACGGATGTATTCATCCCGGAACTTAAATACTTCCAGTGCGGTAATGGGTAGACGTGACACCAGCCCAATTTTCTGCAGTGCGTCTTCAGCCTTTACTAAATCATGTTTCGTCCACCGCAAGGCAACATCAATATCCAGGGTTCCACGGATGGCCCCGTGTAGTGACACCGCATATCCGCCAACAATGATGTAACGGACTCTGGACTTGTTCAGCGCCTCACATACTTTTTCCAAAAATGTCATATAGGTAGTATATACCAATATATACCAACGTGACCAATGGGCCGATTACGGGGTTACCGTTTGTCGATACTGGTAACCGGGTTTCTGACCCCAATCCTCCAATCCTGTAGTGAAGAAACCCCGTATATCATCCCTGTAGGGGAGTAAAAGTTGGGGAATAATATCAACGATCTGTTGTGCTGTAATCGGACCTTCGGAACGATGGTGGAAAAGCCTTTCGGGATAAAACACAAATGTGGTGGGGGGGTACCGTCACCTTACGATAGCTGATTAACGGGTCCTGGCGTTGGCCTGATGAGAACACCAGGTAAAATAAGCCGGATTTTGGGCTCGTGTCAGGAAGGTAGAAAGTCGATCGGGTAGGTGATAGTAATTTCGGCGACATTGCCGCTGGTGAATTTGAACTTCTTGATTTTCAGCAATAGTTTGCGTTCCAGTACTTCGTCGCCGAGTTCGCTTGAGACGATACGTGCGACCGAAACCGTTCCGTTAGCTGCGATTGTTAGTTCTATTACAAATTGACCCGACAGCGACGGATTTTTACGCAGGGCCCGTTGGTACAGGCTAAATATGCCACCTTTGTTTTGCTGAAAAACTCGTTCAATTTCTTCAGCGCTGCGGGTTTTCAGGGTTGATTTACTGGTGCCGCTACTGTTGCTGGAGATTTTGGCCAGCCTGGTTTCACTGGTCTCGATTTTGCTTTCGACCCTGGTGGTTTGACGCTGGGTTAATTCGCTAGTGGTTATGCTGCGGTTCAGCGTATCGGTTTGAATGCCTCCGCTGGACTGGATTGCCGTTGAAGACAGCAAATCGCTGGCGCTGGCCACTTTGATTTCCTGCTTACCGGCTTTTTGTTGCGGTTGTTTGAGTATGTCGCCAAGGTCGAAGCTTTCACGCAAATCTTCGAGTTCATCGGCCAACGCGATCAAGCCGCTTTGTTTGGCGACCTCGCGATCATCGAGTTTTTTCTCTTTTTTCTTTTCCTTCTTTTTCGGCGTTTCCTTTTTGATCTCTTCTTTGGGTAATTCTTTTTTCTTCGGTGGTGGTTTTACTTTCTGCTTTTCCAGGATTAGCTTGGCCAGGCGTGGCGAAATGTCGTCGAGACTTTTTCGTTCAATTTCGGGCAGTTCTATCGAATCAAGAAACAGCCCGGTAGCCAGAAACGATATGAGCAGAATGATGGTGAGCCAGCGAAAACTCTTGTCTTCCTGGTACTCGACCCAGGGTAACCTCGGTTCCGCAATAGCGACTGCACGTGCCATCAGGAATCATTGCCCTTTTGATTAACCGCGAAGGAAATATTGGTGTAATTTGCGGCGGCACTGGTGAGCATGATTTTTTTCAACAGCGCATAGGATATTTCCTGATCCCCCATAATCGTGACGCCCTTTTTGTCGGAAATATCCTTGACCGTTATAGAGGCAAGTTTGAGCGCATTGAAAAGAGGCTTGATCGAGGATTTGTCGCCTTTCATGGCATTCTCGACCGTCACTATCGCCTTGCCCTGAAGACGAATTACCCGGTTATCGACTGCAATAACGAGATTACGTACCGGGATTTTTTCTGATGCAGCTTCGGGCAGGGTTATATTTTTTGGCGACGGCAAAACTTCGGAGCTGGTCGTGTTGACGAGTAGGAAAAATACCAAAATGGTAAATATATCCATCAGTGAAACCATGTTCAGCGTCGCGTTACGCTTTTGATTGCGAGCGTGGTGCTGCTTCATCCGTTTTGCGCGTCTTGAAGATTTCATAGTCTGCCTGGCCCGCTGCTATTTGGCCGCATCGCCGATTGAAATATCCGGAAACAATTCGGCAAACACCCATTCCCCGTCAATCTCGGCGCGATAGGAGCGTGAACTGTCCATCGCGCTGATTAAATCCGCGTAGCGGGTCTGCTGCTCGGCCAGAATAGTGATGTTGGTATGATCCGGAAGCCGCGCCTTGACCTGTTTCAGGGTCGCCTTTAGCTGGACAAAATTATGCTCTTTGCCCTTGCTCGGTATGCGCTGTATCAAACCCAGGCGATTGTCTGAAATCACCAACATATTCTTGCGAATGGTGACACGCAGTTCATAAGGTGGTTTTTTCGGCTGATTACTTTCTTTGCTTCCGGGCGGAGGCAAATTAAGATCGAGCACGGTGACGTGGGTAAATACCGCGGTGATCAGCAAAAAGGGAACCAGCACCACCATCAAGTTCATGAAGGCAGTAATGTTGAGTTCCGCAGCGGGATGCTTGCGTCGATGGATCCGTTTGGACATGGAGCTTACTGGGTGCTGTTTTTAACGCGAGACAGGTGGTTTACAAACTTGACCACCGTCATTTCCAGGCTGTCGACGATTTCAGTCGTCTTTGTTTGTAGTACTGTATAGAAAAACAACAGCGGGATTGCCACTATCAACCCGAATGCGGTTGTGTTCATGGCTACCGAGATACTGGTTGACAGTATTTCCGCCTTCTGTGAAGGGTCAACCTGGGCTACCGCCGTGAATGCCTTGATCAAGCCGATAATCGTCCCCAGCAACCCCAGCAGGGTCGCAATATTGGCAAACATCGCCAGATAATGGGTACGTTTTTCGAGGCGGGGAATGGCTTCCATAATGCTTTCGTCCATGGCTGCTTCAAAGTCATCCCGGCGCCGGGCCGATTTGAAATGTTCCATGCCCTGAAGCAGGATTCGGCTAACCGTTGCGTTGGACTGCCGCGCAATTTTACTGGCGCTGGCGACTTCCCCTTTTTCCACCAGCGGCATCAATTTGGCTATCATGCGTCGATTTTTCGATTTGGCCACGCTGAGGTGCAACCAGCGCTCCAGTGTAATCGCCAGGCCGATCGCCAACACAATTAGTATCGGGTACATAAATGGCCCGCCATCCTGGAAAAATTTTATCACGGTGGTTAACATTTCTTTCATTGTGCGAGTCTCCGCTTTATTTATTCTGTGCTTGTTTATTCAGTAATTGAATCAGTTCGTTCAGCCTTCGAAAAAATGGCCTCATGATAAAGTATCCTTCTTTTGAAAGAGACCCGATCAATTGGAGCTATTTTTTGATCCATGATGCTGACAATGGGGGGCGAGGCAATTTCGAAACGCTCCGCCGATTTCCACGGCACGATATACAAAACCCTGGGCAATTCCGTATTTCCGATTATTTCCGTACCTTCCATTTCCAGTCTTTCCTGCGCCTGCAATTGGGTTACAGCAGAAATAGCAAATATGGACAGAATTAGTAGCGAAAGTTTTCTCATTTTTTTATCCCTGCGATTGAGTGGATGCATTGATTCGTCTTTGAATGTCGATAATCCACCCGGCAACCTGAGCATCTTCCTCTGTAGTCAAGGTCTGATATTTTTCATACCGCTGCAGCGCCTTGCCCAGATCTTGCAAGTATATATCAAAAAGAATGCCGAGGTTGAGGTAGGCAGCCGCATAACCCTGGTCAATATCGATCGCGCGTTGGTATTGTTCAAGTGCGTTTTCAAACTGTCCTTTCTGGCGCTGCAGGATGCCGAGATGATTGTATGCGACTGCATCTTTGCTATCGTTTGATACCGCTTTCCTAAAAGCCTGCTCGGCCAGATCCATCTTGTTTAATTTCAAATAGGCCAATCCAAGATTGGTAAAGATAAACGGTTTTTCGGGAGCGACATTGCTTAGCTCGAACAATAGTTCCAGCCCGATTTCGGTATCCCCCAATTTAAGCGCAGTAATCGCCTGCTCGTATAGCTGCTGATTGAAATCAATTGGTTCGGGCTCGGATACGGGGGCCGTGCTTACCACTTCAGGCGTAACTTCCACTACCGGTTCTGGTACGACTTCCGGCTCGGGTGCCGGTTCAGGCACCGACTGGCATGCGCTCAGCAGCAACAACAACGCCAGCAGTATGAAACGATTATTGAAATTCGACATAGACATCGGTGCTCTCAACCTTTGCATAACGAAATGGTAGTAGTTCGCCCAGCACTACAAGACTCTTTTTAATAGGCTCGTCATAGGTTCCCTGTGGAATTCTTTTGAAATTGGCAAGGTGAATATCGATAGCCTTTTCTTCGAACGGGAAGGCCTGTTCTTCCAGCAACAGATCGTATTCTTCCAGCTGTTCTTCGCTCAGACCCCCGGGTCGTTGCGATGTCATCAGTGATTTTGCGAAATCGTGATAAATTTCTGCGACCTGATAGGTCGCTTCTGTGGTGACTTCCTCGACCTGATAGGTCATAGCCTGGCGATAGGCATCAAGCGATTGTTGCATTAGCTTCTTCTTTTTCTTCAAGCTGGTTTTTAGCGGTACGGTCAGTCTGGTTTTGAGGTATTTCTGTTGTAGCGGCCGAATCAGTTCGATGCTCGCAGTCGCGGCCAGATAACGACTGCGATCGCTACGCTCGGACTTGCCTCTGGCATCAGCCTGTACAATATTATTAAGCCAGATGTGCAGATTCCGGGTATCGTTTTTAGCCCGGTACGACTCGGCAATCCTGTACCTTAGCTCAATCGATCGAGCCAGCGGATAGGGGTAGGCCTTGACATAATTTTTGTAGATTCCAATGGCTTTATCCTGCTGGTCTGCCTGTTCGTACAACTCGGCTGAACGCCACATCAGATCTCGCTTTCGTTCGATAGAACCCGGCAGAGTGGACAGGGCGAGCATTTCGCTTGCTGCCTGCGACGGGTTGCCATTGCTACTGTAAGCCAGCGCCAGTTTTTCGGTAACACCGGTACTGAACTTTTTGTCTTTTGGATAGCGCTTGCGAAACGTTTCCAGTTGCGTGATCGCGACGGGCCAGTCCTCGAGTTGAATGTAGGCAGTGGCCGCGTCGTAGTCAGCCACGATGCGTTTCGGTGATTGCGGAACAACTTGTCCCAGGCGAGAAAAATGCCGCGCCGCCGCCAGATGATCTCCCTTGTCACGCGCCAACTCCCCCTGTTTATAAATACTGGCTGCGATCTGTTCACCTACGGCTTTGCTTTTTGGTGACTGGTTGCCGAGAAACTCGAACAGGAAAAGGTAAGACTGTTCCGCAGAAACATAGTCTCCGGTTGAAAATTGCGCGTCGGACAGAATTGTCCAGGCGGCCTGTTTGGTCGGTCTGTCGACCTGTTCACTATTGATCAAACGTTTCGCCGAAGCCATCGATTGTGAAAAATTTCCCCACTCGTAATACTGCTGCGCGGTTTGCAGTTCCACTGCAGACAGCCTCGGATCCTGTGGATATTCCGTCGTAAATCGCACTGCCGATTTGATGCGTTTCTGGCGTAGTGCGAGTATTTCGCCGGCGTTGGTCGTGCTGAACAGCGCGTCGTATGCAATCAGTGCTGCATAACCCGATTCCGCACTGTCTTGATGGGGTTTATAGGCGTAGGCCGCTTTTTCGTACTCATCGATTGCCTGTGGGTACTGCCCGGCATCATAAAGGCTTTCGGCGAGCAGGAAATTGATGCGTGGCGCACCCGGATCATCTGGAAACGATTTCAGAAACCGCCGGTACCACCTTGCCGAGACTTCGTAGTCCTGCTGCTTTTTGCTGACCCGGGCCAGCGCGTGATAGTGGGTCGCCAGCTCGGTTAAATGCAATATCAGGGTCGGGCGTAGTTTCTGTAGCGTTGCCTCGTCTTGCAACGACCAGTATTCGCCGTTGACATCATATTGATCGACGAATGCGATTTTTTCCTTTAATACCAGGTCGGAATATCCAGCCTGCTGATAAATTTCGATCGTGCGTTGGTGAAAATAAGGTGTATGCGGGGAATAGGGATACTCGCGTGTATACGCCAGGAACAGATCGGAGCCATCGATAACACGGCCTTTGTCGAGATAAAGCTGGCCCAGTTTCAGATAGAGCAAAGGTTCATAATCGCGTTTCCCGTTTTGGCGAAAATACTGTGATATATAAAATTTTTCTTCCTGATATGAAAAGCTTAGCGAAATCACGCGTGCCACATCTTCGAGTAGCTCGATTTCACCTCGGCCCAGCAACGGATTGAATTCTATGTCCTTGATTTTGTCCTGTTGCAGGTTTAAATCGAGCAGGCGAATGTAACTTTGCAACGCGTCCTGGTAGCGGCTCTGCTTGAATTGTGTCCAGCCATATTTATACAGTGCCTTTGCAAAGAATAATGATTGCGGGTGATTCGCAACCACCACGCCGTAGGCTTGCTCGGCTGCCACATAATCGCGTGCCACAAACAGGTTTTCACCACGACGGAACTGCACCTCGTCGATATACTTTGAATCCGGGTAATCGCTGGCAATGCGATCCAGAGCCAGCAACGATTTATCCGGCTCGGATTCGAGTGCGTAAGCCCGGGATAGCTGGTAAAGAATCATGTCATTGTCTTCGCGTTCAGGGTATTTATCGAGGTATTGCTGGTAGACAATGATTGCGTGGATTGCTTCGCGTTCACCTCGCAACTGCGCGATTTCGTCATCGGAGAGGCGGTTGTCGAGGCTGGATTCGAGCTCGAGATCTGCCAGACGTCGCAGTTCGTCACCGGTACCTCCACCATCTGCGGTAATTCTGACCAGCTCCTTGAAACTGCTAATTACCTGATCACGGTTAACTTTGAATTCGACTTCGGGTTCTACCTCGAGATAAAAGTCGCCAACCTTGCCAATGGTTTTAAACTTGACCTCATCGTCGAGGTCACCAATGAGGGGGCCGATATCGATACCGCTGGAGCTACAGGCGGTGATTGTGGCACTGATCAGCATGACCAGGACTCGATTCAGGCGAGGCCTCATTGCGGCGTCGCCAGTTTGTCGTAGAGCCTTGCCAGCTCGAAACGGGCATTCAGACGGAGTTGTACAATGTGCCGTTGTTGTTGTCGGATTGATGCTATCGCCATCTGGTTGATGCGTGTTTCCTGGCGACTGAGTAATCTTGAAACCTGGGTTCGCAGGTTGTGGATACGATCAGTCTGACCGTCAATGCGGGCCTGGAATGCCTCGAAATCGAGCGCGGTTCGACGTGAAATCTGGCGTAGCGACTCTACCCGCTGATCGGCTTCGACAAGTGTCCTGTCGAGCAAAATCGATTGTTTTTTGGCAGCCCAGAATCGAACTGGAAAGTCGGTTTCGAGATCGTAGTTCAAAATGCCCGACAGCAATCGGTGCGTGTTCTGCTGATAGGTCGTGTTGCGACTGGCGGATACATTGTTGATGCTTCGCTGTATCCGTTGCAAACGTGCCAGATGATCTGCTTCCTCTGGCGTTACCAGCGCCTGAAAGTCCTGCGCGAGATCAATTTCCGCGACGCGCTCGGAAAACTGATTCCGTTTATCCCTGAGCAGGTTCAGTCGATCGAAACTGGTAGTTTGTTCCAGCAGCGGGAGTTTTTGTTCAAATCTCTGGCGTCTTTCTGCCAGCATCAATTCGAGCGCAGGGAAGCTGGATCCCCAGTATCGCAGCGAAGTGCGAATATTGAGCAGTTCCTGGAAGCGCTTGATTTCACGTTGAAATCCCTTCGATGCCAGTAGCAGATGTAATTGTGGGGTCACATCCGAACTGGGTGGCAATCTTTGCAGGCTGCTGCGATCAAAAAGGATAGCGTGTTCTCGCAGCGCTGCGATAAGACCGTCGTTGTTGATCGAATCCACGGCGTTATCCAGAATCCGTAACTGGGATTCGAATTGCCGCGCTGCAATTTCGTAGTGTTTTATTGCCAGAGAATCCTGACCGGCTTTTGCATAGTTGGTCGGGATCGCCAGTATCGCTTCCTGCGTCGCCGCATCGACGGCATTCTTGCGTAACAATATTCGCCACGGAATCAGCGCCTGTTTGAACTTTTCCTGGTGATACCAGGCCCAGCCCGACGCCAGCAGCGCATCATTGCTTAATGGCCCCTGCAAACGTACCCGGGTCAATGTTTTGAGCGCCTGGTCAGGCAAGTCCATACGCAGATGCCTGAGTCCCAGCGACAAATTGGCCTGGTCTCGAAGCGCTACCTGTTCGGCTGCCAGCGAAGTACTCTGGCCGATTGCATTTAAAATGTATTTGCCCTGTTGGTAGCGATCATCTTCGATCATCGCGGCCCCCAGGTTGTAGCGTGCATATTTTTTCCAGATTGAGTCGGAGTCGATCTGGTTGCTGATATCGGCAGCCTTGTCGTAGTCGGCGCTGTCAAGATACAAATTGGTGAGTAGATACTTCCTTTCGGATTCGATGCTTCCGGGCAACCTGTTACTGATACGCGATAACAACTCACGTGCATTATCGCGGTACCCCTGCTCAAAGCGCAGGCGCGCAAGATTAAACCAGATTCGATCCTGGATCGAATCCGAAACTTCGGCAGTGAGCAAGCGCGCGAACATTTGACGCGATTCTTCGTACAACCCATACCCGTAGTACAAATCGGCCAGCAGTAAATTGGCTTCGTTAGCCTGATTTGTGCTGCGTGGTCTTTCAGCAGCAACCATAAGACGGGTGATCGCGTTTAGCTCGTTTCCCTGAAAATATTCGTACAGCGCGCTACCGTAGTCCAGGTTCTCGACCCGATGCTGGTCGAGCCCCGCTACAGCAAGGTCGGCGCTGGCCAGGCACAGGCATAGCAGAAAACCGCGAATGCATTTACGCCATTCGCGGTAAGCTAAAATCCGACGTGGTCTATTCCCAGACTCGTACATCGAATTCAGGTTGTTCTTTGCTACTGTCATCGGTGATGATGAATTCCACAAATTGGGGCTCGGTGGTTTTTTCAATGATGACGGTTTCACCGCGTCGGTAGTCGCGACCCTTGGGACCGATTCCGGTAAAAATGGCGATAATTTCATGTTCACCGGAAGGCAGGTTACCGATATACAGACGTTGTACGCCGCCGCGTTTAAGGGCACCCAGTTCGCGTTCCGTATAGAGATGATTGGAAATATTTTTATCATCGATTTTGATTTGAACCGAATCGAGAGCAAACAGCGACCCGGCGTTCATCGAGAGGAAGATACTGAACTGGGTATTCGCCGGGAATAACAGGTCTTCCTCGAGAATAAACAAATCACGATTTAACGACAGCACTTCCTTTTTCAGCGCTTCGATGCTGGAATCGAGTGATTCGTCCCCGGCTGCCGCCTCGTCTTCGGCTGCGCTCACATCGGATTCGGTTACATCGCTTTCCTGCGCCCAAAGCGGGTTTAACAGGCTGTACAGTATCAATGCAATAAGGCTAATATTTTTCATATAAAGTTTGCTAAATTCGCGCGCGAATTTTATTGTCCTTCTGCTTCAGGTGGTTGGAAACCGGACGAATAGTGAACTTTTCCATTGTTATCAATGATTATCGCATCGATACCGTCCAGGTTTTCGATCAGTGCGATTCCCTTAACCGCACCCAGTACAAAAATAGTAGTAGATAAAGCGTCAGTTGTCATGGCATCCGGGCCGGTAACGGTAGCACTCCAGCTCGCGGCGGCCGAACGACCGGTGTCCGGATTTATGATGTGATGTACGCGTTGGCCATTTTCGATGAAAAATCGCTGATAATCTCCGGAAGTCGAAATCGCACTATCGCTCAACGGAAGGCGCAACGCGATTCCGTCGGGGTCACGCGGGTTCTGAATACCGATGATCCAGGAACGTCCACGGCGGTCGCCGATGATACGACTATCCCCGCCGGCGCTAACCATGGCCTCGCTAATACCGCAGCCGCTGATGATGTCGATGGCCCGGTCCACTGCATAACCTTTGGCAATCCCGCCAAGGTCGATACGCACACCGCTATCCGCGAAGCGAATGCTGTTACCGTTTAGCTCGATATGGCGATAGTCGATCGATGGCAGCTTTTGCGCAATCGACTGCGCGCTCGGTTGCAAAGATTTACGGTAGTCGTAGGCGTAGCCGATGCTGGCATAGGTAATATCGAACGCGCCATTGGATAAATCCGAAAAATAGAGCGATTTACTGATCATGGCCCCCATTTCATCGCTGATTTCGACCGAGCTAATAGCCGCGTTGTTGTTAATGCGGGAAAGTTCGCTGGATTCCTTATAGGAACTCATCAGTGAATCGATACGATTCATCTCAGCAAAAACCTGGTCGCTGCAAAGTTTCGCCTGAGCCGCGTCCTTATGCCACAGTTCGATCGAAATCCGGGTGCCCATGATATCGCGCTGCTGCTGATACCATTCTGCAATAGCTACTCTGGAGTACAGGCCTGACAGCAGTAAAAACGTGCAAGCAAGAACACGGAGCAAGCTGGAAGGATTTCCCACCCGGTTACATCCCATGATTTGGGATCTTCCGGACTAGGGCGGCAAGATCTGGCCGAAGGCTATGTAATTTTCCAGATCGACACCGAGTCCGTGATTCGGGAAAGCGTTGGTATAGGCAGATAAATCGCCTGGCGAAATCGAACCATTCAGGGCCATGTAATTCAGCAGAACCATATTAACCAGCAGGTTGACGTTGTTGGCCGCCGGGTTTGCCGAGGTTACGACCGAAGCGCTTGCGCTCATCTGTCCGATTTGGCGGCGCAGTTCTACTGCTGGATCGTTGTCCCAGGTGGTTATGTTGTTAACCGGATCGTAGGCAAGGAAGAAAGAGCAGGCGGTGGACGAACTGTCACCGGTCCATTCGCCTTTGCCACCACCACCGAGAACAACTCCAGGAGTGCCCACGCCGGCATTGGCCGAGTCATCCGGTGAACCGTTGCTGAATACCGAACCATCGCTGAACACGTAAACCATCAAAGGTTTGTCGAGGAGGGCAGCATATTCGAGGCAAGCTCCGATGCAGCGACCGGCACGCAGGTCACGATTTTCGCCGGTGTTACGGTCACCCGTATGGTAGTCATAACCACCCATAGTGATACAGCCTCCAGCAGCATAGCCTTCCATGACCATTTTCATGACCGAGGCTGTTTTGCGAAATTCGCTACTGCCGTTAAATTCTGCGGTAGTAAAAATTCCGGTTGGACCAACGATGTTGGTATCCAGGCTCGGGTTAACTTCGGTATTGGCGAAGCGATTGGTGATGTCGGCGGCTTTCAGGTAATTACAACGAATCAGGTCTTTGATAATGTCATCGTTAGTCAGGCCGGTCTCGATGGTACCCAACTGAAGTTTTTTGTGAGTGACCCGGGAGATTGACTCCATCACCGCAGTCACGTCGTCAGGACCCAGTATGGTAGTTAAATCTCCAATATCGACCATACCGGTAACATCGCTGGGACGATCGACCTTGGTCGGTTGAAATACCGGGTTGATATGCATCGCCGGTGCCATCGAATTACCACCCGAAATGCTGGAACGCGAGCCAATCAGGTCGACAACACTGCCGCGTGAGCCAGCTATAGCCAGTCCGTACATCGGATTGTGGGGATTGTTGCCGGTGTCATTATCAGAGCGTGCTGGAATGACACAACCGTCAATTCTGCCGCTTGCGACTGCCGTAATTGCACGCTCAAGGATTCCGAGCAACATCGGACTGTCAGAATGAAAAATCAAATTCAGTTCTGCATTGGTGAAATTATCCAGGACAGCGCCACCGACTCCCTGACTCAGATTCAATGTGTTCGGATTCCCGGACGCAGACTGAACCTGACCCGGTAACATGTCTCCCGGTAAACCGAGGCTGCTATAGCCTGCGGTTGATAAAAGGTCCATTTGCCCGGCACCCTGGCCAACCAACACATTGGAACCTGCCAGGTTCGCACCGCCAGCCAGATCGAAGCAGATAAACGGTACGCTGGTACCGGCACCGCTAGGCACCAGAGAACAGCCAATCTGAGCTTGCAGGGCTTCCAGATCGGGTGCTATCGCTGCCATCGCAGCGTTCGGCTGGATCAGGTTGAACAGGCTTCCCGTTGCAATAGTTGCGGAACCGGCCATCATGCCCTGACGAATAAATTCGCGTCGAGTAACCGGGCGCCCGTGATCTTCAAACAGCAGCGGGGCGTCGGGGTGCAGGTTCTGGTTTTTCTTGAATCTGGCCATTTCTAGGTTCCTATTGTACTAGTGTAACCGCGCCGCCAACTGCGGATGCGCAGACAGCTTTAACGATTTGTTCGGTACGAGCACTGGAGTTGCAATCAGTGGTGGGCAAGTTCTCCGTACAATTCGCTATTAGATGACTGATCAAGCTATCGTATTGAATGCCCGGCAGAAGGACTGGATCCAGAGCCACCTGCGCATTTGACCCGAACATATCACGTAAATCCGATTCGATGGGTTGCGAGGTCAGGTTTTGCGTACCGTCGTAATTTGTCACTGCAGCCAGCAAAGGATTAATTATCTGATTTCGCTTGGTCGCGGTATCAAAGGCCACGGTTTCGTCTTCGAGAGCGCTGAAAACAAAGGGCGCAAAATAGGCCTGATTGGTATCAACCAGTACACTACAGGACGTCAGCGCGAGCTGTGCAACCGCCATCTGGTGCGATGGCAGAAAAGCATCGAACGCTTCAGTAGACGGTAGCTGCTGGATGTAGTCGTCGTAAACGCTATCGATTAGCGGATTGGTTACCGGTATGCCGGTGAGCACTGAAATAGACGCGTTGATTTCCTCAAAAGTTCGAAAACCGATGTCCGAGACCACAGGGGTTGCAGGATCAACTGGCGGTGCCGGCGCTGGTGGCTGTGGGTCGACAAAGGCATTGGATTGGGTACCCAGCAATTCGAAAGTCAGGAAAAATTCATCGGTAGTGGCGCTTTTTTCCAGCGCAATAATGGTTCCGATTGGCGAGAGTACCTGTCCAAACTGTGGATCGTAAGCACCTGCATTAACCGTGGTATCAAGGTTTGCAAAGGCTTGACCGGCGTTCGCCTCTTTACCGTTGATACCAATACGCAGACCGCGAATCGGAATCGATACAGGAGTCCAGTCCGGGTCAAGGTTGATGAACGTCGGCGTGCTGAATAAATAGCTGTAACTATCGAATTGCGAGACTTCGAACAGGATATAAGATTCGGGAATTCCGATCCGGTCTCCGACGTAGAACAACATGAAGAATTTTTCACCCACACCGACATCAAAGTTCTGTAACACCTGTGCCGCGCTCAGGGTGCGATTGTGGATAGCAATCAGTCGGATCTGTCCGTCCCAGTCATTGGCAGCGGGTCCACCAATTTCGCCACCGATTACAAACGAGAAGTTATTGTTCCACACGATACCGAGGCTCGTCGGCCCGGGATTCCTTTCCAGTGAGACGCCGAGAGCGTTGGGGTCTTCAACAAGTTGTCCGTTGATGTATAGACTACGCCCGTCAATCGGGTCGTAGTTTGCGACAATGTGCTGCAGGCTCGACTGTAGCAGTTCCTCATTACTGTCACCGGTGGTGTACAGGGGTTGGCCGGTCAGCGTTAACGGATCAGGGTCGTCAATGCGATTGTAGAATTCATAATTGTACAATTCCTGGCCGAGCGAGAAATTTTTCGCTCCACCGCCGGTATAGCCGAGGATATTGGCGTTTTGCTGAGTTACGTTTGCCGGGATAACCCAGGCTTCGATCGCGTATTCGCCAGTTGCCTCGATAAAGGTTTTCAACTTGACGCTGTCAAAATTGCTGGCGAAGGCGTAACCATTGGTCAGATCCAGCCCGTAGCCGCCCAACCATTGGAAGGAGTCCCTGATTTGTAACGTGATTGATGGATCGATACCACTGGTATCGAAAGCCAGATTGCCGCCGCTTTGCCTGAATTCCCAGATCGCAAACATGTTGCTTTCATGGCGGTTCCCGCCGGCGGCAAGAATACCGTCGGTCAGAAAGAGCGCTTTACTGGTAATCAGCGCAGGATCGATTGCGGTGGGCTCGATGCCATCGGCAAAGGTGGCAATGGCATCCTGCATGGTAACAAAGTCGTCAGCACAATCAGTCCAGCAGTTATGGGCCTCATCGCGCAGGCGAACCACGAAACGCGACAATGACGGATCATCGATATTCATTTTCGGCTTGGCCGCCTGGAAAGAGCTTTCCGGGTCGTCATTGGCAAAAAATGGCGCTATTGGCAGCGGTGTCGCGGTTTCCTGATGGCAGTTCTGACAATTGGCAACCAGAATCGGGTGCACGGTACCCGCAAAGGTTGAACCGTTCAGAACACCCGGTGTAAGGGCCGAGGGCGGGAATGACTTGGCGTCGCCTGGATCCCTGATCGTCGGAGCGGACAACTGGATCACGCGCGATGATGTTATGTTCGAGTCGGTGGCCCAGTTACTAATCATTTGCTCGATATTAGCGGCACAGGCTGCACCGTTAGCCTGACCCAGCCAGCACTGGTGGCCGGTCGCGGCTTTGGCCACGATAGACGAAGCCCCGGGATCGGTCAGGTTGACATATTGCACTGCTACCGAGTAGGCCGCGTTAACATCTGACAGGTCAACAAATACTGGAGTCTGATTGTTACCATGACAGGTTCCACAGCGATTTTCTTCTTTCAAAAAATCCCAGAAATTGAGCTGAAACGAGCGAATATCAGCGGTTCTGGCGGGTGGTCCGGAATAGCTGCCGTCGCCGCTGTTAAAATCGGGGTTGTTAACCGTACTGGCGCCTTCACAGGCGGCCAGCAAAAATACCACGCTGAGCGCGAGAAAAGCACGAATCAGGGAGCGATTGTTAGACATATTGTGAGTCGACATGATGCTAGCTCCCTCTGCAATGTGCGGCAACATCGGTAAATACTTCGCGCATGTTGTAGTTATAAGTTGAAGTGAATCTGCCGACAATGCTGTCACGGGTGACGCGGTCCTGGACTCCGCCCGCAATATCATTGATAAACTCCGAAGGGCCGCGCAGGCAGACTGTTTCAAAAACCTTGTCTACCTGGCATTGCGCAAAAGCCTGGCTGTTGGCGAGTTCCTGCCCCAGCGCCCTGGCACCATTGCCGGTTTCATTTCCCTGGCTGTCGGGATTAACCGCAGGGCCCCAGCCCAGTAACCAGTTCTGCCCGTTACGCCAGTAATTGACCCAACTATTACCAGTTGTGATGTAGCCGTCTTCGAAATTACTGGGATTGATCAGGTGTTTGAGGGAAACGACGCCTGGGGTGTGCTCAATGAAGCCGGTTGATTTGTCGTCACCTGCGTATTGCCACTCAAAATTCGCGAACGCACCCGCCATGCCGTCCATACCAGCATGGCATCCGACACATGAATTGAGAAATATGCGGCTGTCCCCACCCGGGCTGCGCGAAACATCCTGACGCACCCGGTCAGGGGTGCGCGATACGTCCTTGAGCGGCTCAAGGTCGGTACACATCTGATTCATCAAGGTGAAACGAAACATCGCACGATTGGTACCATCCGAGAAAAAAGCCATCGAGGCGGCACGGCTGGTCATGATACCGGCGGTTGCGTTGCTCGGAACTCCTATATCAGTTGGGGCGGACGAAGCAGCGCTCTGGGTTACTGCGCTTTGACTAACGCCCTGTAAAATATTGCTGTCAGCGAGGTTACCGGTAACCGGTCCCAGTGCTTCGAGGTCTTCGTAATGATCGTTGTTGTTGTTAGCGTATGGACTGATTCCACCGACGTTACCGACGTAAAGTATGTCATCCCACAGGATGCGCCTGAAATCGATGCCATCCCGAACACTGCCGATTACTGTAGCGGTGTAATCATTTAGCGGCGTGAAAACGGTTTGTTCTTCGTTGGTCCAGGGGGCGGCCCAGTTTTTC
>QIJI01000439.1 GCA_003231795.1 Gammaproteobacteria bacterium | reverse complement strand
TACGACCGGTGCCACGATTCAATGCGATCGCGTCCATGGCCAGGAGCCCCCAACCAAAAAAAGGAATCCAGGTTAGCTCTCTTTTCACCACCCACACCAGCGGACCGAAAAAATATTGCAGCGCAATCGTCTCCCAGGTGGAGCTGTGTTTGCTCATAATAATTACACCCTCGTTGGTGATGTTTTCCAGCCCCTCTACCTCATAGCGCAAGCCACAAAAAATCATCAGCGTAAATAGCGTAAATCTAATCCAGCACTTCAATATTCCGATACGAAAATTAAATGGCATGAAAATGAATATTGTTAGCAGCATGGTGGTCGCTAAAACGCCAGGTAAAAACAATATCCAGAAAAAGGTTGAGCGGACAACCAGGTAGAATTTATACAGCGGATTGACCATCAATCATGCCCCTATCGACGGCGCAGAGTCTCACGTACAAAATGGGCGAGGTCGTCATAAACCGGGACGTCCAGTGCTTCGGGGAAATTTTGCATAACATACTCACCTTTACCGGTACGCACTAAAACCGGCTTGGCATTCGCCATTTTGGCGGCCTGGACATCGCTTATGTTGTCTCCGACAAAGGGAGTCTGAGACAAATCGATATCATATTTTTTTGCTATCTGGAACAGCAGGCCGGGTTTGGGTTTGCGACAGATACAATTCGCTTCCGGCCCATGCGGGCAATAAAATATACCGTCGATACTGGCACCGCGAGTTTCAAGCATTTTGGTCATTTTCAGGTGCATTTGCTGCAATTCCTGTTCGCTATACAGGCCACGGGCAATACCGGACTGATTGGTTGCGATAGTGACCAGATAACCCGCCTTTTTCAAACGGTTAATGGCTTCAATACTACCGCCAATGGGATCCCAGTTACCCACCGTAGTAACATCATCATCCGCCACGTGGTTGATGACACCATCACTGTCAAGGATTACCATTTTGTCCAATTAGATACTCCTGCGGTCAGGACTGAATTCGCGAAAAATCAGCAACTTTTCTGAAACTTTGCAACAGTTGCTCGAGTAGTGCAAGCCGGTTATTTTTCAAGGCTTCGTCATCGACCATAACCATAACCTCATCGAAGAAACAATCAACACCGGGGCGCAGTTCTGCCAGTTGCTCCAGTCCTTGCAGATACTCGGCGCGAGCGAACTGTTCGTGCACTGAACCCCGCAGTGATTGTAACCGTTCATACAGATTTTTTTCAGCCATTTCCTGCAATAATTCGGGGTTAATTTCGCTCGTTAACCGACCCTGCTTTTTCAATATATTACTAATCCGCTTGTTCGCCGCGGCCAGCGCAGGTGCTGCCTCATGCCGCTGAAATTCGTGTAGCGCATGAATTCGTAACGAACAATCATAAAGCATGCCCGGGCGAGAATAAGCAACCGCTTCAACAATATCGGGTGCAACGCCCTGTTCCTGAAAATAAGATTGTAATCGATCAAACAGGTAGTCGATAACATCCCCTATTACCGCTTTCGCGTCTACCTTGTTGAAGTAACCATCCGCGGCTGCCTGACAAAGATCAACAACATCCAGTGTCATTTCTTTTTCCACCAGGATACGCAGCACAGCCAACGCCGCTCGACGTAACGCGAAGGGATCCTTGTCGCCTCCCGGTTTTTCGCCGATCGCAAAGATTCCGATCAGGCTATCGAGCCGGTCGGCTAACGCAATCGCCTGGGAAATATCGTCGTCAGGCAGTAGATCGCCCGAAAATCGGGGCAGATAATGCTGTTCAATTGCGCTACAGACAACCTCTACTTCCTGCTGAGATTTGGCGTAATAGCGACCCATCACACCCTGGAGTTTAGGAAATTCACCGACCATATCACTCATCAGATCGGCCTTGCATAGCTCGGCGGCGCGGCGCACAAGATCCTGATCGGCGCCCGTTTGAGCCGCTATATATTTGGCCAGCCGAGTAATGCGTGACGTTTTATCCCACAGGCTGCCCAGTTTTTCCTGAAAAACAACGCTTTCAAGCTTTGCCCGCATCGCGTCGAGGCCGAATTTTCGATCCTGTGCAAAGAAAAAACCTGCGTCGGCAAATCGCGGACGAATCACACGTTCATTACCGCCAGCAACCACCTCGGGTTTACGGCTATCAATATTTGAAATTGTAATGAAATGGGGTAGCAACGCTCCTGAGGCATCGTAAAGTGCGAAGTACTTTTGATTATCCTGCATGGTACTGACCAGAACTTCGGGCGGTAAATCGAGAAAACCGGCATCGAACTCGCAGCAGACAGCAACCGGGTACTCAACCAGCCCCGTGACTTCGTCAAGCAACCCGGGATCGATACGCACTGAAGCTTCCAGCCTTGCGGCCGACTGTTGCAGCAGATTGCCAATAATGTCGCGCCGTTTATCGAAGCTGGCAATCACCAGTCCGCGGGACTGCAAAATGGTTTCGTAGTCTGCTGCAGTGGAAATTTCGAGATTTCCCGGGGCATGAAAGCGATGTCCCCGGCTGAGATTAGTGCTGTGCAATCCGAATAATTCGGCGGCGACGACTTCATCGCCGATCATCATCACCAACCATTTCACCGGACGCACGAATTCGTCTTCGCGCTCCCCCCATCGCATCCGCTTTGGAATGGGCAATGTCGCCAACGCCTGCGACACGATTGCAGGTAAAAGCTCAGCCAGATCTTTGCCGGGTTGGGTGGCCGAGTAATACAGCCAGCTTCCCTTTTCGGTTTCACGTCGTTCCAACTGATCGACTTCAACACCACAGGAGCCGGCAAATCCGAGCGCCGCCCGGGATGGATTACCGTCGGCATCAAACGCAGCCTGCAGCGCCGGACCCCGTTTTTCAACCCGCTGTTCCTGCTGCTGCAACGGTGTATCTCGTAACAGCATGGCGAGCCTTCGTGGGGTCGCAAATACGTCTACTGCCGAGGCAGCAAGTGCATGATGCTCGAGCGCCTGTACCACCCGATCGGCGAACCCGTCTGCCAGCGACCGCAACGCCTTGGGAGGCAGCTCCTCGGTGCCGATTTCAATTAAACAATCATGTTTCACTGGCTGTTTCCCTGATTAGCGGAAATCCAAGGTCTTCGCGCGATTGGTAGTAACATTCAGCAACTGCTCTCGACAAGGCTCGAACACGAAGAATGTATCGCTGGCGTTCGGTGACGGAAATGGCATGGCGTGCATCGAGAAGATTAAACGCATGCGACGCTTTCATAACCTGCTCGTAAGCAGGCAGCGACAACCGGTTTTCAATCAGGTGCTGGCTCTGGGTCTCGCAAACTTCGAACCAGTGAAACAGCGCGTCAGTATCGGCCAGTTCAAAATTGTATCTGGACTGTTCGACTTCATTCTGGTGGTAAATATCACCATAGGTCACCGTTCCCTGCGCTCCTCTGCTCCAGATCAGATCGTAGATACTGTCGACTCCCTGTAAGTACATCGCAATGCGTTCTATACCGTAAGTAATCTCACCTGAAACCGGGCGACACTCGAGACCCCCTACCTGCTGGAAATAGGTGAACTGGGAGACTTCCATTCCATTCAGCCAGACTTCCCATCCGAGACCCCAGGCTCCGAGCGTTGGCGACTCCCAGTTATCTTCTACAAAACGGATATCGTGTACCAGCGCATCGAATCCCAGTGTTTGCAAGGAAGCCAGGTACAGTTCCTGGAAATCGTCGGGAGAAGGTTTGATTAGAACCTGAAACTGAAAATAGTGTTGCAGTCGATTCGGATTTTCACCATATCGTCCGTCGCCAGGCCGACGGCTGGGCTGCACGTACGCTGCGCGCCAGGGTTCCGGCCCGATCGCGCGGATAAATGTGGCCGGGTGGAAGGTACCGGCGCCCACCTCCATATCCAGGGGTTGCATGATGACGCAGCCCTGTTTCGACCAGAAATCCTGCAGGGTTTGAATCAAACCCTGAAAACTGGTCAAATCGGTTGCTGGGGATTCGCTCATATATTTAGGGCACCAATGATCAGGTCAAAGGGCGTGATTATAACCAACTGGCATTTTTTCCACATTCATTTTCCTAACCCGGAAAATTCATAAATTATGCACGATCTCGCTTGCCCATTGATTCCACATGGAATATTCACCCTCAAGGGGCACCGAGGTCCTCAGTCGCCCGGAATCATTGATACGAGACTTCTCCGGTTGTTCCTTGTGAAATCCCATTTCTCATTGAAAACCATGGTCTGCGCGATCTTCGTGCAAATTTTTGAAATTTCCGGTCTAAGGGGCCCCTGATTAATTCTGGATCAATGGCCAAATGAGCGACGGGCAATACCGAGTGACGCTTTTTTAGTTACAACAGTGACGTTTCAATTGGTGTGAACAAGCCCTAACCTTTGTGTTGTTGGCGCAACCAGATATGATGGCGCCATGCAGAATATTATCGGGTTATGGCTTTACAGCCTCAAGCAATATCTTTTGATGTGCATTCTGCTTTCAAGTCCCGCACGCCTGCCAAATAACCTCAATCTCCTCGTACTCACGCTAGGCAGCTATTTTCTGATTGGATTTTCTCTGGTCGACGAACATCGCGGTTACTTTGCGGTTTTCGCACAGATTTTGCTGGAACTGTTGATGCTGGGGCTGATTGCCTATTTCGGATTGCGCTGGAAAAATATCCTGTCTCGTTTCCAGCAAACTTTTTCTGCACTGGCCGGAATTAACCTGGTCATCAGCGCGGTCAGTATTCCGGTTTACCGGGTTGCACGAAATGTTCAGGCCGATTCAGATACCCTGGTAATTTATGTCACGCTGATGACGCTGCTGTGGAACCTGGCGGTACTGTCGCTCGTCTTCAAACGCGCGTTAGAAATTTCGACCCATTTCTCCGCCATGATAGCGTTCAATTTCTTCGTCATTTATCAATTCATCCTGTACCGCTTCTACTAGTGCTCTTTGTGCCTGATAATCACCGATTCGGTATGCCTGTGGTTTTTCGGTGAAAATTTATATTGTTGGAATTTGCGGTACCTTCATGGCCGGTATCGCGTTGATCGCGCGCGAACTCGGTTACCAGGTTGCCGGTTCGGATGCCCAGGTTTATCCGCCGATGAGCACGCAATTAAAAAAAGCCGGCATTGAACTGGACGAGGGTTACAAAGCTGATTCGCTACCACAGGACTGCGATATCTTCGTTATCGGAAACGCCATCACCCGGGGTAACGAACAATTTGAGGCAATTTTGGAACGCGGCTGTCGTTATACCTCGGGTCCGCAATGGCTTTACGAAAACGTCTTATACAACCGCTGGGTAATTGCAGTAGCCGGAACCCATGGGAAAACCACCACCAGTGCCATGCTGGCCTGGATACTGGAAGATGCCGGACTTAAGCCCGGCTACCTGATTGGTGGCATGATGCAGAATCTGCCGCAGTCGGCAAATCTGGGGCAAGATCCGTTTTTTGTAATCGAGGCCGACGAATATGACTCGGCCTTGTTCGACAAGCGTTCGAAATTTGTACACTACCACCCACGTACCCTGATTCTCAATAATCTCGAGTTTGACCACGCCGATATTTTCGATGATTTAGGCGCGATTCAGCGTCAGTTTCATCACTTGATCCGAACCCTGCCAGCGAGCGCACTGATTGTTGTCAATCACGACGACCCCGCATTGCAGGAGGTACTGGCCCAGGGATGCTGGAGTCAGCGAAGTAGCTTTTCAATTACCCAGGGCGCGGATTTTTACCTCGATCCGAACAACCGGTTGCATCAGCGCGGCAACCCGGAATCGAACCAGCTCACACTGTCGCAGCCAGGACAATTTAATGCGTTGAATGCAACGGCCGCAATCATTGCCGCGCGCCATGCCGGGGTGCCGATAGAAACGTCGCTCGCTGCGCTGCAAACCTTCAACGGTGTCAAGCGGCGCCAGGAAACGATCGCAGAAGTTAATGGCATTCGTATCGTCGATGATTTCGCCCATCACCCTACCGCGATCGCGCTAACCCTGCAGGCCCTGAAAAACTCGACTCCGGGAAAACTGATCGCGGTTATCGATATTCGGTCCAATACGATGAAGCTCGGTATTCATGCAACTGAGCTTGGTCAGGCAATTGAAACCGCTGATCTGGTTTTGCTGTGCGAAAATCCGAATTTAGGCTGGGATATGGGAGAATTGGCCAGAAAAGCACATACCAGCGTCGAAATCAGGGCGAATACCGAACAAGTCATCGAACATCTGGCCTACAATTGCCAGCAGGGGGATCAAATCGTTATCATGAGCAATGGTGGCTTTGATAATATTCATCAACGTCTGATAGAAGTGCTGCGAAAGTAATGTCTGGCCATGCCTGAAAAATCACAACGTCCAACCAAGATCGCCAAATACGAAATTAAACGCCGTATCGGGCGTGGTGCCATGGGCGTTGTCTACGAAGCCTTCGATCCTTTTGTACAGCGTACTGTCGCGATTAAAGTGGCTCATTCCGCGGCCGAACTGGACGATGCAACCAAACAGAAATTACGCGAAGGTTTCTTTGCCGAAGTTTACAGCGCAGGCCGCATGCATCACCCGTCGGTTGTCAGTGTCTATGATGCCGGTCAGGAAGCCGATCTGAATTATATCGTCATGGAATTCATCGACGGCATGACCTTGCAGGAATATGTTACTGGCGGCAAAACACTTACCCCGAACCAGGTAGTCGACGTTATTTATCAATGCGCCAAGGGACTCGACTATGTTCACCGCGAAGGCATTATCCATCGCGATTTAAAACCCGGCAACATCATGCTCAGCAATGAAGGTGAGGTCAAAATCATGGACTTCAGTATTGCGCATGTCGATGTCGGCTTCGAAGGACATGATACCGAAGTCCTGGGCTCACCGATGTACATGCCGCCGGAGCAACTCTCCGAAGAAAAACGTTTGGTCGCACAATCCGATATTTATTCACTCGGCGCGGTCATGTATGCCCTGCTCGCCAGAAAAGCACCTTACAAAGCCAGCAGCCTTGAATCACTGATCTACAAAATCAGCAACCTCGAGCCGCAACCGGTGATGGAAGCTAATCCCGAGGTACCCGAGCATATCGCCGATATTGTTGAAAAGGCGATGCAGAAAATTATCTACGACCGCTACGAATCGGCTTACCTGCTGGCCAAGGATTTAAGCAATTCGTTCGGGCGTCTGCGTGGTGTGGGTGAACGAATTGATATGCAGGAAAAATGGAAGACTCTGCGCTTTCTTGCTTTTTTCAAGGACTTCAGTGACGAACAGATTACCGAAGTGGTTAATGCCAGCGAATGGAAGGAATTTGAAAAAGGCGAAATTATCGTTACCGAAGGTGAGCAGGAAACGGCGTTTTATATTATCGCCAAAGGCGGTGTTGACGTGGTCAAAAATGGGCAGGCAGTCGGGGCCATGAAACAGGGGGACTGTTTCGGTGAAATCGCCTTTCTCACGCGTCAACCGCGCAACGCCACCATCGTCGCGCGCACCGAAGTATCGCTGATGAGTGTCAGCACCTCTTTGATGGAACAGGCGTCCACCGAAACCCAACTGCGTTATTATCGAATCTTTCTGGAAAATTTGATCGCTCGACTGTCACAGGCGACCGACAAGCTGGTCGAGGCAGAAAAAGCGATCAGCGATTCATGAAAGTGAAAACACTTACGCTGGCAATGACAGGCGCTTCTGGGGCCGACTACACTTTGCGCCTGTTCGAGGAATGCCTGAAAAACAATATCAAGGTCCAGTTCATCACATCACAACCGGGACAAATTGTGCTCGGCATGGAAACTGATTTGAAATTGACCGGCTCTCCACAGAAGATGCAGCAACAACTGGTGAGTTACTTCGATGCCGATCCAGCCTTGATCCAGGTTTACGCCAAAGACCAGTGGACCGCCCCGGCGGCGAGCGGCTCCTCGGTCGCCGATGCCATGGTAGTTTGCCCCTGCACCATGGGGAGTCTGGCTTCGATTGCTAGCGGCAACAGTGACAATTTGATTCATCGTGCAGCCGATGTCGTGATCAAGGAGCGAAAAACGCTGATCCTGGTGCCCAGAGAAACACCGTTTTCCAGTATACACCTCGAAAACATGCTTAAATTGTCGCGCCTCGGGGTAGTAATACTGCCTCCGAATCCAGGCTTTTATCAGGGCGTTAGCTCGGTCTCCGATCTGGTCGATTTCATCGTTGCCCGCATCCTCGACCAGCTCGGAATTGATAACAGCCTTTCTCCTCGATGGGGATAGACCAGGTATAAGTTGATCATGGCCGAAATACCGCTTTTCCCGCTCAAAACGGTATTACTACCGGGTAATACGCTATCGCTTAAAATTTTCGAACCGCGATACGTCGACATGATCGCAAAATGTATGCGCGAAAGTGGTGTTTTCGGGGTTGTGCTGATTCACAAGGGTGACGAAACCGAGATAGACGCCGATATCTATTCGGTCGGTAGCACAGCCACTATCAGCGACTGGGAAAATCGTGCTGACGGCCTGCTCGGAATTACTGCACTGGGTGTCGAACGTTTTGAAATAGTCTCCACCCGGACGCAGGATGATGGCCTCACTTTTGCCGAAATCAAGCTTCTCGGAGAGAGTAATTCGCCGGAAACGCCGGAACAGTTTTCCTACATGGTCGAATTGCTCGATCACGTAGGTGCTCAGGCAGGACGAAAATCCGACCCACAACAGACTTTTTCTGAAATACTTTATCAACTGATTTATTGGTTGCCGCTGGAAGCCAATTTGAAGCAACGCCTGCTGGAAATTCCGCAATGCAATGACCGCGCGGTAATCCTGCATGCCGAATTGATACGTCTCGGGGTGATTCAGTATGTTAAACCTGAAGCCGCCAGTAATTAGCTTTACAGAGGTATAGTCGCGATGAAAAAAATTATGCTCGCCGCTATTTTAACTGGCACCGTATCAAGCACTTTTGCGGCTGAACTATCCGGCGTTTTCGTCGATGACGAAATTAAAGCCGCCAATGGTCAGAGGCTGGTGCTTAACGGTATCGGGCTGCGTGAAAAATTGTGGTTCGACATTTATGTCGGATCGTTCTATTTAACCGGCAAATCACAGGACGTTGCAGAAATATTAACCAACCCTGGCCCCTGGCGGGTTCAACTGGACTTTGTATATACCGAAGTCGCCAGTGAAAAGCTGCTCGATGCCTGGCGTGAGGGATTTGAAAATAATCAGAGCGCAGAGGTACTGAGTCAACTGAAATCCAGAATCGAACAGTTTTATGGCTATTTTTCGAGCGCCGTAGTCGCCAAAGATCAATATCAATTCGACTATATCCCGGACCAGGGAACCCGGATCAGTAAAAACAAGCAGGTTCTGGGTCTTATCCCAGGAGAAGATTTTAAAAACGCGTTGCTGGAAATCTGGCTCGGAAATCACCCGGCCGATAAAAACCTCAAACGCGGTATGCTCGGAATCTGGTAAGACCGTGAGTCTGAATCGACGAATTCAGGCTATAGATCGGCAAAAACTGAAGCCGCAGCCGCGATCGTTTGTTCGATCTCCTGCTCGCCGTGGGCCGCACTGACAAATCCGGCTTCGAAGGCGGAAGGCGCCAGGTTAATACCCTGCGCCAGCATACCGTGGAAAAACTGTTTGAACCTTTCTCCATCACAGGCGCTGACATGTTTAAAGCCGGTCACTTCAGCCTGGTCGGTAAAGAACAGGCCGAACATCGCGCCTACCTGATTGGTGCGCAGCGCGATACCATGACGGTCGGCGGCGCCACGCAAACCATCCAACAGCATTTCGGTTTTACGATTTAAATCTTCGAAAAATCCAGCACGCGAAATAATCTCAAGGGTTTTGAGTCCGGCCGCCATCGCCACCGGATTACCCGCCAGCGTACCCGCCTGATAAACCGGCCCCAGTGGTGCAATATGATTCATGATTTCACGCCTGCCTCCAAACGCACCCACCGGCATACCGCCACCAATGACTTTCCCCAGCGTGGTCAAATCCGGAACAACGCCATACAGCGCCTGTGCGCCGTTGAGAGCAACCCGAAAACCAGTCATAACTTCGTCAAAAATCAGTAGTGTTGACGTTTGATCACAACATTCGCGTAAACACTGCAGAAACCCTTCCACCGGGGGCACACAGTTCATATTGCCAGCCACCGGTTCGACGATAACACAGGCAATTTCAGAGCCGATCTCGGCAAAGGTATCACGCACCTGCTGGATGTTGTTGTACTCGAGGGTAATGGTATGGTCAGCGAGGACTGCCGGGACCCCGGGGGAACTGGGCACACCTAGTGTTAACGCACCTGAACCGGCCTTGACCAGTAATGAATCGGCATGTCCGTGATAGCAACCCTCAAATTTGATGATCTTGTCGCGCCCGCTGAATCCGCGCGCTAGTCGAATGGCACTCATGGTCGCCTCGGTACCCGAACAGGTCATACGCAGCAGTTCGATATTTTCCATGATCGCGCAAATTTGTTGCGCAAGTTCAACTTCAAGTGCGGTCGGAGCACCGAAACTAAGGCCGTTCTGCGCGGTCTCAGTCACCGCAGCTATAATCTCGGGGTGGGCATGCCCGCAGATCATGGGACCCCAGGAACCGACATAATCGATATAGCGGTTGCCATCAACATCAATCAGGAAAGCGCCCTCGGCACGCTCGATAAATGGCGGCGTACCACCCACCCCGGCAAATGCACGCACCGGGGAATTGACACCCCCGGGGATCACTTCACAGGCTTTCACAAACAGTTTTTCAGATTCATTCATTGCGCTATTGTTGAACTATAATTAACGCGACACTATACAATATTCCCGGCAATATGAAGATACCCTCCAAAGCTATTTTGACGCTATTCGCGCAACCGGGTTTGGTCGCCTGCCGGGCACTATTGCTGGGGCTCTTTATCACCAGCTCAGCCTTTGCAAATATCGATAATCCGGTCGAATTTGTCGAATTGGGGTTTTTTGAGGGCACCGAAAATATCGAAGCTGCGGAATGGGGCAGCCAGCAATTTAAGTCATCATTCAGTAAAAGCCGGACTCGATATATCTACACCCTGATCAATCTCAAGAATAACCTGTGGCAGATCAAACCACAGGAAGTCAATATCAGCGTGCGCTATTACCATTTTGATGGCCGTCTGCTGGCGCAGCCGGTTATAACCGCAGAGGTTCCTGCGGACCAGGAATTTGCCGACCTTTGGACCGGCTGGGGTAGCGTTGCTGCGGATCAGTGGGAAAGTGGTCAGTACCGGGTCGAGTTGTGGCTGAACAACAGTAAAAAGATCGGCCAGGACATTTTCCAGATCAAGTCGAATACGATATCCACCTCGAGATCCAACAGCGTCGAATTTGATAAAATAGGCTTTTACGAAGCCAGTCCCGAAGACGAAGTACCTTCAGACTGGAATGACAGCCGCGTCAGGAACAACTTCAATAAAGATGCCACCCGTTATATCTACACCATGATTAATCTGAAAAATTTACGCTGGAAGCTGCAAGATCAATCGGTCAGAATTCACCTGCGTTACTACCACTCCGATGGGCGGTTATTGGGCGACCCGGTGATCGAATACGATGTCCCAAAAGACTGGGAATACGCCGAACTGTGGAATGGATGGGGCTGGCCCGATCCCGGAAAATGGCCTGCCGATCGCTATCGCGTCGAATTATGGCTGGACAATCGAGACAAGATCGGCGAAAGCTACTTTACGATTCACTAGCCCGGAAATTTCGTAAATTTGCGCGAAGATCGCGCAGACCATGGTTTTCAATGGGAAATGGGATTTCACAAGGAAATTCCCGAAGAAGTCTCGTATCAATGATTCCGGGCGACTGAGGACCTCGGTGCCCCTTGAGGGTGAATATTCCTTGTGGAATCAATGAGCAAGCGAGATCGTGCATAATTTATGAATTTTCCGGGCTAGGAGGCTGTTCACGCTTATCGAGGCGTTTTGCCACCATCGCGATCAGGAACAATACCGGCAGCCCCAGAATAGCAGTGATCAGAAAAAACACCGGGTAACCAATCGCATCAACCATCGTGCCCGAGTACCCCCCAAGCACTTTCGGTATCAGGGTCATCAGCGAGCTGAACATTGCATATTGCATCGCGGTAAAGGAAACATTGGTCAGGCTCGATAAAAAGGCAACAAATGCAGCACTGGCGATACCAGCGGACAGGTTATCGGCCGAAATAACCAGGTACAACCAGAATATGTCATGACCAATCCCGGCCAGCAGCATGAACAATAGATTGGTTAGCGCGGACAACAGGGCGCCAACCAATAATATGCGAATCACCCCGAAACGCATCGACATCAGACCGCCAATGAATCCCCCGGCGATCGTCATCAGCAAACCAAAGGTCTTGACCACGCTCGCGATTTCGGATTTGCTAAACCCGAGATCCTGGTAAAAAACGTTCGCTATAACCCCGAGCACAATATCCGATATACGATACATTCCAATCAAGGCCAGTAAAATCCAGGCCAGCGACCAGCCATAGCGTTCGAAAAAATCCCGTACCGGCCTCAGATAAGTTCGTTCAACCATCGGATATTCCACAAGACCGAATCTGACCAGTAGCAGTGCCAGAACCCAGGCACTAAACAACGCAGCCAGCAGTCGGAGTGATTCCATTACAAAAGCAGCCAGATAAGGATTTACCAGATGGCTTAGCAGCGCGCGGCTGGCCGCAACCACATCAGCAGAAAAGAAAAACACCGCGACAAAACCACCAATTGCGACCACAAACAGCAACAGGAAACGCAAGTAGTCCCGATTGGACTGGAGGGTTCGCTTTGACTGGATATCGGGTTCGCGAATCAGCAGCGTTGTACAGACTCCAATCAACATCGCTGCGGCCATCGAGGAGTAAGTCCAGCGCCAGGCCTGATAACTATATTCCACGGTGCTGGTGCCGAACCAGTCCGCCAGGTAAAGCGAACCCGCGCCTGCTGCCAGCATGCCGATGCGGTAGCCAGCGATATAACTGGCCGACATCATCGCCTGCAACTCAACTTCGGCCGACTCGATTCGATAAGCGTCGATCACAATATCCTGCGTGGCCGAAGAAAAACCCAGTAATACCGCTGCAATTGCCATCCAGGTCAAACTTGACTGACTCGCTCCGGGGTCAATACCAGCCATCATCAAAATCGAGGCCATAATGGCAATCTGCGCCACCAGCATCCAACTGCGTCGACGCCCGAGCACTTGAGACAGGAAAGGTAAAGGCAGTTGATCGACTAGCGGAGCCCATACGAATTTAAAAGAGTATCCCAGCGCGGCCCAACTGAAATACGTAACCGCTGCCCGCTCAGCACCCGCTTCACGCAACCAAAGGCTTAGCGATGAAAAAATCAGTAGTAGGGGAAGGCCGGCAGAAAAACCGAGAAACAACAGAGTAATTACGCGCCGATGGCTAAGCAGTTGCCAGGTAGATGTCGGCTGCAGTTTTACGTCATTCATTACGGCCCTTTCGATAACTCAAGGTCGTAATCCATAATCAATGGCGCATGATCGGAAAAGCGTTGTTCGCGATAAATTCGTGCTTTGCGAATTTTATCGCGCAAACCCGGCGATACAATCTGGTAATCGATGCGCCATCCGACATTCTTATCCCAGGATTGTCCGCGGTTAGACCACCAGGTGTACTGCTCTTCGCGTTGATCGACAACACGAAACGCATCGACATAGCCAACGCGATCGAATAGATCGCTCAACCAGGCTCGTTCCTCGGGTAAAAATCCGGAGTTTTTCTGATTTGAGCGCCAGTTTTTCAAATCAATATTGTGATGCGCGATATTCCAGTCACCGCAGATTATAAATTCACGCCGCTTGCGACGTAACGATTGCAGGTGTAACAGAAAACTGTCCATGAATCGCCACTTTGATTCCTGCCGATGGTCGCCGGAAGAGCCGGACGGAGCGTAAAGCGAAATGACCGACAATTCCGCATAGCGATACTCGAGATAGCGACCTTCATTATCAAATTCCGATTCGCCAAAACCACGAATTACCTGCAGCGGTTTGTGTTTACTGTAAATTGCCGTGCCGGCATATCCCTTCTTCAGGGCATCGAAATAAGCACAGTGGTAGTGACGCGGATGGAACATCGGCAAAGTCAGTTGATCTTCCTGCGCTTTGGTTTCCTGGATGCAGATAAAGTCAGCGCGTGCACGCGGCAGCCAGTCAAAGAAACCCTTGCGCGCCGCTGCCCGAATACCGTTAGTGTTAACTGAAATAACACGCATCTGAATTTGCTACCAATATTAAAATCTGGCGATATGATACATGAGTTGAGTTAGCCAACTAATAACGATTCGCCTATGCAAGAATTTCAATCCCGCTTTGTCGACTACTGCCTGCAACGCGGTGCCCTTAAATTTGGCGAATTCACGCTCAAGTCGGGCCGCGTCAGCCCCTATTTTTTCAATGCCGGAACTTTCAATCGAGGCGCTGACCTGGCAGCTCTGGCTGGATTTTATGCCGATGCAATCAAGCTTTCAGAGATCAAATTCGATTTGCTTTTTGGACCTGCTTACAAGGGAATCCCGCTGGCGGCAATAACTGCCAGCGCACTGTTTCAACAATATCAGATTGATATACCCTATGCCTTCAATCGCAAGGAGGCAAAAGATCATGGCGAAGGAGGTAACATCGTTGGCGCCGAAATCAATGGGCGCATCATGATCATTGACGACGTCATTACCGCGGGAACCGCCATTCGCGAGGCGATGCAGTTAATCGAGTCGCTTGGCGCGCAGGTGACTGCGGTGACCATTGCGCTCGACCGCCAGGAACGCGGTCAGGGTGAAGTCTCCGCCATTCAGGAGCTTGAAAGCCAGGGCATGCAAGTGATTTCCATCATCAAACTGGAACATATCCTGGAGTACCTGGAACAGGATGGTTCAACCTCGTCCCTCAGTGCAATCGAATCCTACCGCGAGCTTTATGGAATAAACTGAACTCGATCAGATTCAGGCGGTCTATAACGCTATCCAGCCACACCAAACGGGTGCTTCATGATACGTTCCATTGTGTTAGCCAGTCTATTAGCCCTGCCCGCGATGGCAGCCGAAAAGATCGTGGTGACCAGCGGCGACACCCGCACTGCGGTGGTTGAACTTTATACTTCAGAAGGTTGTAGCAGTTGCCCCCCGGCTGACCGATGGCTAGGTGAACTGACCCGCTCGGATGATAGTGAATTGGACATTATCGTGCTCGCATTCCATGTGGATTACTGGAATTACCTCGGCTGGACAGATCGCTTTTCGAGCCCGGACTACACCAGCCGGCAACGCCTGTTGGGAGCGAACAATCGACAATCCACTATTTATACCCCGGAATTTTTTGTTGACGGCATGGAAACGCGTGGCGCGAGTAAAATTCTCGATAAGATTCAACAAACCAATAAGCAAAAAGCGCCGCTTAAGCTTGAACTAACGGTCTCCAGAAACGGCGATCTGTTGCAGCTGGATTTAAAATCTCCGCCAGATCGAAACACTATCGGCCAGGTTCACCATCGTTATTTCGTTTATGAAAACAAATTGTCTACCGATGTCAAAGCAGGAGAAAATTCCGGTAAAGTCCTAAATCATGAAAGGGTGGTACGCCACATGAGTCGAGCCATTCCTTTGAATTCGCAAAATCAGTATCGCATCCCCATCGATCCTGCCTGGAATTCGGAGAATATAGGCGTCGCCGTGCTGGCTACTTCTCCCGGAAATCAATTTTACCTGCAGGCAGTATATACTCCGGTTGCCAGTTTGCTGACGCAGTGATATCACGGGTAAAACGATGAAAAGCAGCTATAAATAATCTATTATGACTGTCACGACCTGAATGACCCCAAAGTGGTCAAGGACGAATCGACCCGGTGCGCGTAGCTATAAAATCAATAAACGCCGATATCATTATCGCGGCATGCCTGTTTTCCGGGCTTATTGGGCTTCCCAGCCCCGCTGCTGCCGCTCCGTTATATAAATGGATCGACGACGATGGTCAGATTCGATATAGCGATCGTCTGCCAGTCAGCCAGTCAAAAAAGAAGCATCAACAACTGAGTACTCAGGGGGTTATATTATCGACCACCGAAGAGGCCCCGTCCGACGAAGAACGGGCGATTCAAGCTGAAGCCAAACGCAAGCTGGAAGAGCAACAGGCCAGCGCTGCGTTAGTCAAACAGGCTCAGGATAGAATAGACAGGGTACTGTTACTGACTTTCAGCAATGAAGACGAACTGAGCCTGGCCAGGGATAGCAGACTCGAAGTACTGGACTCGGTAATTCAGTTGATTAACAAAAGCATTGCTTCTACGGTCAAGAAGCTGGACGGCCTGCAACAAACCGCTGACAACAACTATATCTCGAAGGGCAAGGAGGTTCCCGGGGGGCTGGCGCAGAAAATCGAATTCTTTACCCGCAAAATCGAAAACCGTAATGCGCAATTACAATTGAAACAAAACGAAAAAAACAAGATTAACGGCCAATACGATATCGACCTGGCACGCTTTCGCCTGCTCAAATCAGAAGTTGAATAGATCTGGGAATAGGTTTCGCGAATAGATCCCGAGAATAGACCCTGAGAATAGACCCTG
>QIJI01000509.1 GCA_003231795.1 Gammaproteobacteria bacterium | reverse complement strand
TTCATTGCTAGTTTGCATGTCGCTATAACTGCCTTTATCGATCAGCTTGCCGCTCTCCATGATCATTACCTGATCAAACATTTCGGACAATTGCACTCGTCCCAGTACCCACAGAAGTCCGCGTGATTTCATCAGTTTGCGGATGTTTTCAACCAGCCGTCGCTCGCTTGCCGGATCGAGACCCGACGAAGCTTCATTGATAACCAGCAGATCAGGCATTTTAAGCAAAGCCCTGGCGAATCCGAGTTTCTGGCGCTGAATGGAGGATAGTCGTCCACCGGCTACCCCGACTTCATAACCCAGGCCGGATTCGATGATGTCATTACGTAAACCCAGCGCGCCGACTACATCGGCTATCAGGAGATTGACTTTTTGTTGCGCGCGGGCCTGTCCATAGGCCAACTTTCCAAACAGGATATTGTCCTGAATCGATATGCGGGGGTTATAGCGTGACTGTTCGAAGAACTCGATACCGAGATTCTCGTTGGCGTCGATTTCAAGGATGCGAGTACGGGCTTCGAGTATTTTCTGTTGAATTGGTTTTTCGATCAGTCCGAGGCGATGGCGGGATACAATCAGCTTTAGTGGTAAAGCCATCAGTCGGCGTTTATCCTCGTCCGGCAGGTTTTCGAGTCCCTGCTGGCGTATCTGAATCAATAGCTCGTTAAACAGGGGCAGATCATCCGCCTCGATAAAACTGAATTGTTCAAACAACTCACTATCCGGTTCGACATCGGAAAACAGGTCCAGCATGACTTCGGTAATCTGCGCACCGGCGCTGAGAAATTCCTGATTTAATCCTGTCTCCTCGAGTACTTTCTGGATTGACGGTTTATCGGTTAATTGTTGATCATCGATAGAATCACCGTAGATGGTACCGAAGAGCAGATTCTCCGAGACGCTCATGTTGGTGTTGTACCTTTCCAGGTCGAAAGATTCGACCAGTCGCGCGACATCGGGTTCGTTCAACTTGTCGCGCAATTGCTGGCGCGCCTGCATCACTCGATCAGTAAGGTCGGCATGCTCTAGATGATTGACCAGCGATTGCAAGCCGAACTGGTAAATTTCTTCGTCCAGTTCAACGCTTTGTAGTATTTCAATAATGCGTTCGATTAATTGCCGCTGGTTTTGCAAGCCAAGTTCGGCCGGATCGATCCAGTCGTCATCGTATCGATTCGGAGAGTTTCCCGCCAGGCTGGCCAGTTGACGCTCCTGCTGAGGTGCATTGTCAAATTCTTTATTTTGCAGGTACAAGGGCTGATGTTTTAACGCGTAACATAGATTGTCGTAGACCGAACCGTTGAACATAAATGAAGCAGGACCGACGTATCCAAAACGTCTTCCGGTAATCGCCTCGGGGATATCCTGTAGTTTCCAGTCACCGATACTGATGTGCCCGGAACTTGGATTACTCAGGCGGGATACCAGGTGAGCGAGTTCGCCTTTGCCGCTGTTACCAAGGCCTACCGCAGCGTAATGCTGGTCGATTTCGAATTTGAAGCTGGCACCATCGATGGCGAAATAGAGACCATCTTCGCTGTATCGGATATTTTGCGCCAGAATTTCCCGGTCAGGCAAATCCAGTGACTGTGGTCGTTGATTCAAGATCTCGAGGTCAATCATATTCTGCGGGTTGAATTGCAGGATTATCTGCGTGTATTTGACCTTGATATCTTCTTTACGCTGATAATAACGCAGCAACTCTTTCCACGGACCGGCAAGATCCTTGTAAGCGACCAGGACAGCTACCATGGACCCGATTGACAAATCGCCACGTAACACAAAGTAGCCGCCGACTGAATAAAACAGAAACGGAGTCAACTGCGCGATAAAATTATTTAAAAACTTGATGAAAAACTTGCGCTTGTATATGGCAAAGCGGATCTGATAAATCTTGCCAAGGCGCTGGCTGATATGAGCGCGTTCGTAGTGACTGGTGTCATTGGCGTGCACTTCGTTGATGCCCGATACCGTTTCACCAATTCGACCTGACAGGTTTCGTGCTACGGCGACTCTTTCCTTGGAGAGTTCGTTGACCCGTTTTTGCAGGCGCGGAATGACATATAACTGAAACGGATAAAGCGATACCGCTGCGAAGCCGAGAAAAATGTCCTGTTGAAATATGAAGAAGAGGTAGGTAAACAGTATCCCGCCCTGAAATACGGGCAAGGTGTATGACTCGCCAATAAATTCGCCCAGTGGCTCGGTTTCGGCGGTAATCATCGGAATCAGCTCGCCCTGTGATACCCGCTTGAAATGTGGCATCGGAAAACGCAGGATGTTTTGATACAGTTCATATCTGAAACGGCGCAATAGGCGTTCGCCCAGCGCACCACGTTGTACATTCACCACGTACTTTATTGCGCCGCTAAACAAAACCGCGAGTAAAAATGCCAGGCTCAGCAGTATCAGGTAGGACAGAGTGTCGAATTCGTATCCGAAAAGACTGTCGGGAACCTCCGATCCTTCCAGAAGGTTGATGATTTTCTTGGGTAGCTCAAGCGTGATGTAGACTAAGGGTAGTGACGCCAGCGACAGAATGATCAATCCAATCTGCTCTTTTTTGCTGTGATTCAGTATGTACCTGTAAAGCGATTGTTCCATAAAAATCCAGTCGATTGGGGCTTTTTACCTAAGCTGGTGTACTATCGCGCATCAATCGTTAGATATCAAATTCCGCTCACCTGGCGCCATCTAAGGAATTACTCGAGGTTTCACTATGCAGCCCCAGCTAGCTATTGTTTTGAAGGGTTATCCTCGCCTGTCGGAAACTTTTATTGCGCAGGAGATCAGGGCTTTGGAGCTGCGTGGGTTCGAACTGTGTATATTCTCATTGCGCCATCCTTACGACCCTGCCACGCATCCGATTCACGATGAAATTCGGGCCCCGGTTATTTACTTACCCGAGTATGTACACAACGATATAGCGCGGGTACTGCGCGCGTGGTGGCAATTGCGTAAAACTCGTGGTTATCGAATGGCGCGGCGTAGCCTGATGCGTGATTTCAGACACGACCCGACTCCTAATCGCTTGCGTCGATTTGCGCAGGCGCTGGTGATGGCCAACGAAATGCCTGACTCAGTACGCCATTTCTACTCACATTTCATGCATACCCCGGCCTCGGTGACTTATTACGCCAGTCAACTCAGACAGCAGTCCTGGAGTGTCTCGGCCCATGCCAAGGATATCTGGACCATTCCCGAATGGGAGTTAAGACAAAAGCTGGGCAGCATAGACTGGGTGGTCACCTGTACCGCCGCCAACCAGAAATATCTGGCAGGATTGAGTCCGGACAGAGAAAAGGTAAGCCTGCTTTATCATGGCCTCGACTTTAATCGTTTTGATTGCAATCAGTCCGGGCAAACTATGCGTGATGGTAGTAGTGCAGAGAAACAGGTGCGGTTAATCAGTGTCGGGCGCGCTGTAGACAAGAAAGGATATGAAATACTGCTTCAGGCGCTGGCCGACCTTGATCTTAATATTCACTGGCAATTCACACATATCGGTGGTGGGGAGCTGTTGCATAAACTAAAAAAGCAGGCAGCAGGACTCGGCCTGGAGTCGCGCATTGAATGGCTTGGAGCCTTGCCGCAAACCAGGGTATTAGCCTGTTATCGTGATGCCGATCTGTTCGTGTTGCCGAGCAAGATATCGGCTGATGGAGATCGCGATGGACTGCCAAATGTGCTGATGGAGGCTCAAAGCCAGCGTCTGGCATGCCTGTCGACTAACATATCCGGGATACCCGAACTGATACTGCACGCCGAGACTGGCTGGCTGGTGGAACAAAAAGATAGCGCGCAATTGAGCATGGCCCTGGCCAGGCTAATCGGTGATCCCGATTTACGTCGAAGCCTGGCGCAGGCTGGTTTTGAGCGTGTGCGTGAGCAGTTTTCGATGGAGCGGGGTATTGATTGTCTGGTGAAACGCCTGAATCAGTCGATGGGTGTCGATAAGTCCTCGTGAGACTGATACTGATTCGACATGGCATGACCACCTGGAACTTGCAGAAACGAGTCCAGGGCCATAACAATCAACCGCTATCCGCGCAGGGACGTCGACAGTTGGACAAGCTCGTAGTACCCGATGACTTAGGCGACTGCCACTGGTACAGCAGTCCATTGAAACGTGCTGTTGATACCGCCAGGCACCTCAAAATTGAGAGCTTTCGCATCGAACCCCGACTGATCGAAATGAACTGGGGAGAATGGGAAGGGCAGGTGCTCAAACCACTGCGTAAACAACTGGGTGACGCGATGCGCGATAACGAAAGTCGCGGCCTCGATTTCCGTCCTCCCGCTGGAGAAAGCCCGCGCCAGGTTCAGCAACGCGTGCAACAATGGCTGGACGAGGTAGCAACCATGGATGTCGATTGTGCTGTGGTAGCACACAAGGGGATTATTCGATGTATTTACTCGATGGCCTGTGGTTGGGATATGGTAGGTGAGGCGCCGATCGACTTTGCCTGGGATGTCGCGCACTGCTTCGAATTTTCTGCCAATGGACGACTCACTAACCGTTACCGAACGCTGTCGCTCCAACCGTATTAACAATTATTGGGCATCTTTTAAAAATCGTATTTTTAGAAATGCGGTGTTGATTCAATCCCAGATTGAATCAACACTGCTCCAGTTTGCTGCCGGATGATCGTTTAAAAATTGCAGCAGACCCTCGACAAACATCCAGACACGTTCATTTTGTACCAGATGGTGGGTAAGCAAACCTGTCGGTTCGTCGCGGTCGCGATATCCGCTGCGTTTTGCAACCAGATGCTGAATCAGTATCGCGATCGCCGGAAAATCTCCGATGTAACCCTGGTGATGGCGCCAGTTTATCGGGTCAAGGTGGGTGTTGATCTGTTTTAGGCCGGCTGCCGGGTGTGCGGACTTGCGTACTTTCATGGCCGAAAGCCCGATGAACCCCACTTCGGCCAGGCGCGCGATTATTGCCACGTCAATGCGATTCCAGGGTGGCACCAGAACCGCGCGGAATTTGTTTGAGAATTGGCGCTGCAGATGATCCATACCCGTTTTCAGATCAGTCACTACATCGTCGACATTTCTTGAACCACCAAGCTCTCGCTTTCTTTGTCCGGCTTCAGCGTAATTGATATGTGCATAGCCATGTTGCAACACCGAGATACGTGCCTGTGATGAAACAAAATCTATCAGGTCGGTCTTAAGTTTTGCTGGAATAACAGCAAGTGCCAGTGGTGTTTCGTATCGATTGCCAAGCTTGATTAATTTATCCAGTTGCGCGGTTTTTCCAATCGCATCATCGTCGCGCCACCAGAATTCGGCGGTTAATCCTGCCTCAGCCCAGCGATCCAGTTCTTGTCCTAGCCAGCACCAGGCTGGTTGACTGTAATCGATCATTTGCGCTGCCTCTTACCGGGCCAGCCACTGGTGCAGCAGTCGTGCGCTATTGGGCGCACCCTGCAGATTTACCGGTAACACGGGTTTCAGGTGGCTGGCCTGTTCGATAGCGTCGGCCAGCGAAATGGGTGTCAGACTATCAGTTTCCAACATTACCAACCGTTTATGCTGCTGCAGTAATCGGGCGCGTCGGGTTTGTTCGACTTCTCCGGCCTCGGCGAATGGAACCACTACCGCCGTCGTGTCGCACTTAAGAATATCGGTGATCGTATTGTAGCCGGCCTGGGAGATCGACAGGCTGGCACGATGCAGCAGTTGCAGAAAATCGGCGCGGTTTCTTTCAACAACGACTTCCTTTTCTGCGTGTAACTTCAATGTTTGCAGTTCCGAATCTGCGATTTGCTGGCTCACCAGAATGCGCCACGGGATACTGGAGAATCGGGACAGTGGTCTCGCTTCAATCGCGGTCTGCAGTAATTTCAGACCGGTGGCGCTCCCACCCGCCGATACCAGCACTTCGCCGGTCATCGATATTGATTCGGGTACTGTGACCGGGTTACTGATGTAACCGCTGTAAGCGACTTTGTCAGCAATCTGATCTGCGAGTTCAAAGCTGTCTGCGAGACGGACAATATTTTCGTCCGCGTGAATCAAAACATGGTCGTAATACTGATCGACCAGGTCACATATTTCCCGGTTGCGTTCGTCTCCTGACTTTGGTTGCAGGATATCGCGTATCGACGCAATGACCATGCAGTTTCTCTCTAGCTGTGCCGCTTCGAGTAAAGGGAGTATCTCAAAACGCATCATGCGGCGCCCGAACGGGAAAGTTTCGGTAATCAGAATTTGCGGTGCGGCACGGTAGAAGATATCGAGCAGTTGCTGCTGGCGCTGTTGCTTTCTTTGCGGGCTGATATCTCTTCCGTTTTCATCGACGAGGCGACTGAAACTACTGTCGGGGCTTCGCAACGGTGCTAACTGGGATAGTTTGACACCGGGCACCAGTTGTAATATCTGGGGCATACCGCCTGAGACCAGTTCTACTCGAAACCCGTCCCTGGCCAGCGCGTTGGCAAGATGCGTCGAACGTTGCAAATGACCGATGCCCAGCAAATGTTGAACATAAATCATGACACAGGGGGACGAACTAATGATTCTCTCCTGGTTTCTTGGCCAGATTTCAGGGCCGAATTTCAGGGCCAGATTCCATGACCGGTTTCGCGCCCGTTTTCAGGCGTTGCCGATTTCTTGTTGATCCGGAGTATCGAGATACTGGCGTGTGATTTCAGCAATGTTCTCATGCCCTGCCAACAAGCCCTTTATGTGTCTGGATGACGGACGGGATTGCATCGGTAGTTCTCGTAGTGCCGCAGCCATCTTACCCGGCTCGCGGCCCTGGGCTGGATTTAACATGCTGACCAGTCCGAGCCTGACCGCGCGTTCCGCACGGATCAATTGCTCCTGCCGGGGAACTGATCTGGGAATGATCAGCGCAGGCTTGTCCAGCGACAGGATTTCGCAAAATGTATTATATCCGCCCATGGCAACGATGCCACTCGCCCTGTCCATTAACAACTCGATGTGACTGTCAAAAGTCAGGATTTCGACGTTGGTTAACGCTTCGCAGCGTTCGTTGAAACTCTGTTGATCACTCGCCTGCATGAATGGACCGGTAACAATGACCGCACGTAGCGGTAGCTGCGAATCGAATTCATAGGCGCTAATAACCCAGTCGACCAGTTCGGCACCATCGCCACCGCCGCCGGCGGTAACCAGTAGAAAAGGATCTTCGAGGTCTATCGGCGAAATCCAGTTGCGATTACTCGGTACTTCGCGATTGAGGTAACCGGTAAAAGTTACTTTTCGGGCTATCGCACTGGACAAACCAAGACCGTCGATCGGGCTGCCCATTTCCTCAAGACCATAAACCCATATATCGTGATACAGATTTTCAAGTACCGGTGGCACCTTCTTTCGCTCCCATTCAAGACTGAGCTGCTTTGCCTCATCCATGATATCGCGTAGGCCGAGCACGTTAACGGTACCTTGTTGTTTGAGCATTTCCAGCGTGCTGGTAACTTCACCTTGCAGTCCGGTAGGTTCTTTGTCGACGATAAATATATCGGGTTTAAAGCTGATCGCGGTGTGATAGATAATTGATTCGCGCATCGACAGGGTTTGTTCTAGGTCGATATGTAGGCCGAGCGATGTATATTCGCCGTCCTTCAGTTTGATCACACCGGGAATTCGGACGAAATCGACACGCGCCTTGAAATCGAAACTTCCGATGATGGGCGATCCGGATAGAATCAGTACCGACAAACCCTTGTAACGGCCTACCAGTGAATGGGCAATCGAACGGCAACGACGTAAATGCCCGAGCCCGAATGAATCGTGGCTATAAATTAAAATCCGCGATTGATCCAGCCGATCTCTCATTTCACCCGCGCCTGACTGAGTAACCGGTGCAGACTACACTGAAATGTGGTTAAACGCACTGCAAACGGGGTATTTTTACGCGTTGAATATGAATCATTGACAAGCACTCAGGTCATAACTGCATAATGTAGAAACTTCGATCCGGAGTCAGTATTGAGCAATAAATCAGCAAATTCAGGGTTATCGTCTGCGGTCAATCAGACCGGGAAAACGGTACTTCCCGCGCGTTTGCTGAAATTGATCCAGGATCAGCAGGAACGCAGCGAAATCCTGATCAGCACTATTCAGTTGGTGATCGTCAGTGTATTCACGCTGTTATACGTGTTATCACCGAAAACCTTTACGCAGGATGTTGATTTTGCACCTGTGCCCTGGGTGTTAGGACTATATTTTGGATTCAGCCTGATTCGTCTAAGGCTGGCACTACAACGCAAGTTACCGGACTGGATGCTTTATCTGTCTGCTGTAGTGGATATTGCGTTGTTGCTTGGGCTGATCTGGAGTTTTCACCTGCAATACGAACAACCACCGTCGTTTTATCTAAAAGCTCCAACCTTGCTTTACCTGTTCATTTTCATCGCGATTCGAGCGTTGCACTTCGACCCTCGTTTTGTCATTGCAACGGGTGTCAGTGCTGCCGTGGGCTGGAGTTTGATGGTGGCTTATGTATTGCTGAGCGACCCGGCCGATATGATGATTACCCGCAATTATATCGAGTATATGACTTCGAACAGTGTCTTGATCGGTGCGGAATTCGACAAGGTTATATCCATACTGATGGTAACCGGCGTTCTGGGACTGGCATTGCATCGAGCCAGAAAGTTGCTGATTGAATCAGTGATCGAGGGTAGTGCGGCGCGTGATTTGTCGCGATTTGTGCCACAGGAAGTAGCGCAGAAAGTGATTCAGTCGGAAGAGGGTGCCACGACCGGTAAAGGTGAGGTCAATGAATGCACCATATTATTTACCGATATTGAAGGGTTTACGTCGATTAGTGAAGACCTGGCTCCCGAACAGTTAATTGAAGCGCTGAATCGATATTTCACTTTAATTTCCGGACCCATTAGCGAGTTTGGAGGCGTCATCAGCCAGTTCCAGGGGGATGCGGTGTTGGCCACATTTAATATGCCTAAAGCCGATGCAGATCATGCCAGTAACGCGGTGCGTGCGGCGAGGGAGATTCAAAACGTGCTCGAAGGTGTCGAGTTCGGCGACGGAATTCCATTCAATACACGCGTCGGTATCAACACCGGAAACGTGGTTGGGGGTCTGGTCGGCTCGGGTGACCGGGTGGCTTATACGGTACACGGCGAGCATGTCAATTTGACTGCCCGACTGGAGCAGTTGAACAAAGATTATGGCACCCGGATTATTGTATCCGAAAGCACGATTTCCAGGATTCCCGAAGGACTCTTTGATTTTTCCGAGCTGGATGAAGTGTCGGTGCGGGGTCTGAACCGGCCTGTCAGAATTTATACGCTGAAATAATTTGCAGCTTATTCCGGCTTATTTGAGGTTACTACTCAGGCATATGTTCAAAATAACGCTCGATATTTTCACGCGCCTGGGTTTCGTAGCGCTGGTAAAAGTAATCGGTATAGAAAAAACACTCGCGCGCGAGCAGGCTCTTACGGAAGTTTCCCTGCCGTCGATGATAGTCTGAATCACTTAAATGTGAACTCTCCAGACGCAGATTTCGACTGTCGCGCAGAAAATCGTCCCACGAAAGCCCGAAACTGGACAAATCGATATCAACCAAATACTGCTCGTCAATCCGGGCAGGCGGTGTTTTATTGTGAGCTGTCGCGGTAATCATGTCTTCAACCCGTTGACAAAAATCATTTTGATGCACATCCACAGCCAGCTCGCGGTAAAGTTGCGCACTACGGTTTTCGTTATCGGGAGCACCGGACTGATAAATGACGTCGTGAAACCAGATTGATGTTTCGACCGCATCCGGGCCCACAAGCTGCGCTTTACAAAGATCCAACTGTTGCAGGCAATGTCTGATATGCGAGAGCGTATGATAGTGGCGATGAGTCTCGCCATAAGCGGCGACCAGACGTTGATAAATTGAGTCGCTGTGATCGTCTGTGCCCGGGATCAGGCAGCGTTGCCACAAGGCCTGGAAACGGTCGAGACCGTCGATTTGGCCCGGCCCCGGTTGGGTCATCGGTCGCTGTCCTGATGACTGATTTGTCGCTGCAACTTTTCTACCTGGGCATGGGATTTGGTGAGTTTGTCGCTCAGCATGCGGATGACATCGAGTGAAACTTCAGAATTTTCACGTAGCATTCTGAAAAACATTTCATCGGTAATCTTCATTGCCTTAAGCTCGCCATTGGCGACCAGAGTTGCAATTCTGGGGGTATTGTTGAGTAAACCCAGTTCGCCGATAAGTTGATTCTCAGAAAGTGTTGCCGTAACCACGGGACCGGCATCGGTTTCGGTAATAATATCGACGGCGCCACGCATAATGACATAGGCGACATCAGCGCTATCGCCAATATTCATAACGACATCACCTGGCTCGAAAGAAACTATTTCACTGGCGAAGGCCAGCAACTTGAGTTTCGATGTTTCCATCTTCGCAAACATCGGAATATTGCGAAGTAAATCGGTTTCTTGCGCAAGGTCCAAAATGAAGTGCTCCAAACGCTAACGCGCGTTTTTCAGGGTCAATGCGTAAAGATTGGCACGTGAATCAATACAATTCAAGGGCTGTGGCATACCAGTAATTATAGGAAACGAAATGGTTTCTTGTATTTTTCTTTAATAGACCCCGATTTAAGGCTAGTCTTGGCGCTTGTCAGGCGGGGAATATTTTCATGAAACATTATCAAATGTATATCGACGGGGAATGGTGTGATGCTGCCGACGGTAGCAAACTCGATTCGATCAATCCAGCCACCGGTGAAATCTGGGCGACTGCTGCCGTTGCCGGAGAGCCCGAAGTCAATCGCGCGGTTGCTGCGGCCAGTCGTGCGTTAAAGTCGGGTCCCTGGGCTGCAATGAATGCAACGCAACGTGGCAAACTACTGCACCGGCTCGGTGACCTGATTGCCGAGAATTCGCAGATGCTTGGCGAAGTCGAAACGATTGATAGCGGCAAATTGGCCAAGGAAACCCGCGCTCAAACCGGGTATGTATCCGACTACTATTATTATTTCGCTGGTCTTGCAGACAAGATACAGGGTGCGACCCTGCCTATCGATAAGCCGGATATGCACGTTTATACCAAACGTGAACCGATCGGCGTGGTTGCTGCAGTGGTGCCCTGGAATGCGCAAATGTTTCTGACTGCGACCAAGCTGGGTCCGGCATTGGCAGCGGGTAATACGGTTGTATTGAAGGCATCGGAAATAGCACCAGCACCGATGTTTGAATTCGCAAAAATTATTGAGCAGGCCGGATTTCCACCGGGTGTCGTCAATATTATTACGGGATACGGTGAGCCTTGTGGTCGAATGCTCACCAGTCACCCTGATGTTGCCCGGGTCGCGTTTACCGGCGGGCCGGAAACGGCGCGCCATATCGTTCGCAATAGCGCTGAAAATTTTGCCGTGGTGTCGCTTGAACTGGGCGGAAAGTCACCGATTCTGGTGTTTGATGATGCCGACCTGGAATCGGCCGTGAATGGCGTTATTGCCGGTAATTTTGGAGCGGCGGGTCAAAGTTGCGTTGCTGGCTCAAGAGTATTTATACATTCGAGCATTCGCGAGCAGTTTCTGGAGAAGCTGGTTGAGCGAGCCGAACAGATTCGCATTGGTGATCCGCTGGCTGAAGATACCCAGGTCGGACCCTTGTGCACGCGCGAACAGCTCGATCACATTAGTGAATCGGTCGACCAGGCGGTCAGCGAAGGTGCCAAATTGTTGTTTGGCGGCAAACGCCCGGAAGGCCTCGATGCAGGCTGGTATTACAGTCCGACCATCCTTGATTGCCCGCATCAGGATATTCGTACCGTACGCGAAGAAATGTTCGGCCCGATCCTGTCTGCGCTTAGTTTCGATACCGAGGAAGAGGCTATTGAGATGGCCAATAATTCTGCCTTCGGCCTGGGCTCGGGTGTGTTTACGTCGAATATTGCGCGTGCGCTGCGGGTTTCAGATGCGATCCATTCGGGAATCGTTTGGGTTAATACCTATCGCGTGATATCACCAATCGCACCGTTTGGCGGATTTAAAAACAGCGGTTCGGGGCGCGAAAGCGGCATCGATACCATTTACGACTATACGCGCACAAAAACGGTCTGGATCAATACTTCAACTGAGCCTATGGCAAATCCTTTCACCATGCGTTAGGGCCTGTTTACATTAGTTGAAACATCGCTGCTGGCGATAAATGGTCAGTTTGGCGTGTTACTGCAAGCTGGCCCAGAAGGCGGTAAATTGCACTGCGATTCGACCGCTTCGTGAACCGCGACTGGTGGCGAATCTGAGCGATTCAGTACGTGCGTCAGCATTCATTTCCATATCTCTGGTGAGCAAAGCCTGTTCAACCACGGCCAGATACTGATCCTGGGTGAAAGGATGGAAAGATAACCACAAGCCGAAGCGATCAGAGAGGGAGATTTTTTCTTCGATACTGTCGCTGGGATGGAGCTGTCCATCGACCATGGTACTGTCGAGGTTATCTTTCATGGTTTCGGGCATCAGGTGACGCCGATTAGAAGTGGCATAGATGACGACATTTTCAGGTTGTGGTTGCAGCGAACCTTCGAGGCAGGCTTTCAGGGCCTTGTACGAATCATCCTGTGCTTCAAATGACAAATCATCGAGATATATAATAAATCGACGACTGTCAGCGGCCAGGGTGCGGATGATTTCAAACAGTTCGGAAGTTGCCGCTTTTGGAATTTCAACAATGCACAGACCCTGTTCACCGAATTCGCTCAGTTGTGCCTTGATTAACGATGATTTGCCGGTGCCCCGTGCACCCCATAGCAGTGCATTGTTGGCCAGGTCGCCTTTTATAAATTGAGCGGTATTGCGCGACAGCAAATTCTTCTGACGCTCGAGGTGCAACAAGTCATTCTGATCGACCTCGTCAAACTTGGATATGCCCTCCATGCCTCCATCAATCCAGCGATAGGCCTGAAATCCGGGTCTGGTTTCAGTTCGGGCAGTGGCCGGAAAGATTTTTTCAACCCGGTCGAGCAGCAGGTCTAGGCGTTTGAATAGTTTGTCCAGATCGCTCATCAGACTTCCAGTTTCTTGTATCTGATTCGGTGGGGTTGTTCGGCATCCTGTCCCAGGCGCTGTTTGCGGTGCGCATCGTACTCGGAGTAATTGCCCTCGTAAGTATAGACCTCGCTGTTACCCTCAAAAGCGATGATATGCGTTGCAATGCGATCCAGAAACCAGCGATCGTGAGAAATGACTACGACGCAACCCGGAAAATCGAGAATTGCTTCTTCAAGAGCGCGTAAGGTTTCCACATCGAGATCGTTGGTTGGTTCGTCGAGCAGCAGCAAATTGCCGCCGCTTTTGATCAGCTTGGCCAGATGCAACCGATTGCGTTCTCCGCCGGACAGATCCTTGACGAATTTTTGTTGCGATGCACCGCGAAAATTAAAACGCGACACATAGGCCCGAGACGGGATCACGTAGTTGCCGACCACTATATTGTCCAAACCATCGGATAGTTCTTCCCATACCGTTTTACTGCCATCCAGATCATCTCTGGACTGATCGACATATGCGATTTTAACCGTGTCACCAATCTTGATGCTTCCCTGGTCGAGCGTTTCCTGCTCGACCATAATACGGAAAAGCGTGGTTTTACCGGCTCCGTTCGGTCCAATGATGCCAACAATGCCACCACGGGGTAGTTTGAAGTCCAGGTTCTGATAGAGAAGTTTGTCCGAGTAAGACTTTTTACCGCCTTCGATTTCGATCACCACATCGCCGAGTCTCGGTCCCGGAGGAATGTACAATTCACTCGTCTCGGCGCGCTTTTGATAATCCTGCGAAGACATTTCTTCGAAACGCTTTAACCGTGCCTTGCTTTTCGACTGACGCGCTTTGGGGTTTGACTGCACCCACTCAAGTTCAGCTTTCATATTTTTCTGGCGTGCTTTTTCGGAGCGTTCTTCGTGTTCGAGTCGCTTCTGTTTTTGTTCCAGCCACGACGAATAATTGCCTTGCCATGGGATTCCGTGGCCGCGATCAAGTTCCAGGATCCAGCCGGCAACATTGTCGAGAAAGTAACGATCGTGGGTGACGGCTACCACGGTGCCTGGAAAGTCCTGTAAAAATCGTTCCAGCCATGCGACTGATTCGGCGTCAAGATGGTTGGTGGGCTCATCCAGGATCAACATGTCGGGATTGGATATCAACAGTCGGCACAGGGCAACGCGACGTTTTTCACCACCGGATAAATGCTCAACCGTGGCATCCCAGGGGGGTAACCGCAGCGCGTCAGCGGCAATATCGAGCTTGCGATCCAGTTCCCATGCTCCGGCGGCCTCAATTTTTTCCTGTAGCTCAGCCTGTTCTGCCAACAAGTCGTTCATTTCATCTTCGCTCATCGGTTCGGCGAATTTCATGTTTACCTGATTGAATCGATCGAGCAGGGCTTTCGTTTGCGCGACGCCGAGTTCGACATTGCCACGCACATCGAGCTGGTTATCGAGTTCCGGCTCCTGCGGCAGGTAGCCGATATTGATTCCGGCTTGGGGGCGTGCTTCCCCGGTATGCTCGGTATCAACACCCGCCATAATTCGTAGCAGGGTTGATTTCCCGGCGCCGTTGTAACCAAGTACCCCGATTTTGGCTCCCGCGAAAAAGTTGAGTGAAATATCTTTCAGTATTTCGGTTTGCGGCGGGACCACCTTGCCAACGCCACTCATGGTATATATGTATTGCGCCATTGCGCTGGTCCTGTCTCAAAATGCGGGTATTCTAACAGTGCCGCTAGAATTAAAAACAGCTTCGTTTATTATAGGGTCTCGAAAACCGGGAATATTGATAATTGATCTGTTACTTCGTGATCAAGAAGGGCAGAATCAAGTACCTAAAAACTAAGGTAACTCCAGGTTGAAATTGGCGAAAGCCTCAAGTTGCGCTACAAAGTAGAGAGTCCACATACAGGTGAAGCCATGAGTATGAAAAAACTGCAGCAGGAAAGCTATCTTCACGGGAGCAATGCTGTATTCATGGAAGAACTTTACTCACGATATCTGAATGACGAAAACGATGTCGACGAAAACTGGCGCAACTGGTTTGCGCAGTTAAATAACGGCGGACTCGAACCGGACCAGGACCACCTTACGATTCAAGCGCAGATGAAAGCTGTGGTAATGACCCGCAAGCGAAGCAATGGCGCAACCACAACCGTGGCTGCGGATTCCAGGCAGGTGTCCGTATTGCAGTTGATCAACTCCTACCGCATCAAAGGTCATCAGAAAGCCCGCCTCGACCCGCTCGGCATGAACCAGAATCCTGAAGTCAAGGATATAACACTGGAAGGCAACGACCTGAGTAAGGCCGATCTCGATACCGTGTTTAACACCGGTACGCTATACGGCGTCGAGCAAGCACCGTTGCGGGAAATTGTCGACCGACTCGAAAAGACCTATTGTGGAACCATTGGGTCTGAGTACATGCATATTGAAAATCGTGAACAGAAACGCTGGATTCAGGTGCAACTCGAAACCTCGTTATCGACACCGAATTTTCGCGAAGGGCGCCGAAATCGAATTCTCGACCGGGTCATAGCTGCCGAGAATCTGGAAAAATATTTACACACCCGTTATATCGGTCAGAAACGATTTTCACTTGAAGGGGGTGAGTCGCTGATTCCGATCCTTGATCGGGTAGTTCAGCAGGCTGGGGCCACCAGTACCCATGAAGTCGTTATCGGTATGGCACACCGTGGCAGATTGAATGTATTGACCAATATATTTGGCAAGATGCCGAGCGATTTGTTTGACGAATTTGAAGGTAATGTCGAAATGAGTGATAACTCTAACTACGACGTCAAATATCACCAGGGATTTTCATCTGACATTTTTACTGATTCAGGCCCGATGCACCTTGCGTTGGCATTTAATCCTTCCCATCTGGAGATAGTCGATCCGGTCGTCGAGGGGTCGGTGCGTGCGCGTCAGCGACGTTTCAATAATCGCACCACCAACGATGTCCTGCCGGTATTAATCCATGGTGATTCTGCCTTTGCCGGGCAGGGTGTGGTGATGGAAACCTTCAACATGTGTAAAACCCGTGGTTACAAAACCGGCGGTACTATCCACATTATCGTTAACAATCAGATCGGATTCACCACCAGTAATCCCCGTGATATGCGTTCATCGCTCTATTGCACCGAGGTCGCACGTATCGTGCAGGCACCCATTTTCCACGTCAACGGGGACGATCCGGAGGCTTGCGTATTCATCGCTGAAATCGCGATCAAGTATCGTGAAACCTTCAAGCAGGATGTTGTCATCGATATGGTCTGCTATCGCCGCTATGGACATAATGAAGCTGACGAGCCTGCAGTTACCCAGCCACTAATGTATAAAGCAATTCGCAAACATCCAAGACTGGTTGAATTGCATGCCAGGCGTTTGATCGACGAAGGATTCCTGACCCAGGAAAAGGTTGACCAGATGATTGCCGATTACCGGCGAGCACTCGATGAGGGTGGTGCGGTAGCGCTGAACGTAATTTCAGGGCTGGAACCGGGAGCCGCACGGGACTGGGCCGGTTTGCAGGATGGCGATGTTAATATTACGCCGAATACCGGCGTTAGCGCTGATAAAATACAGCAGCTAGGTAAAAAGATGTTGACTTTACCCGACGGGTTCGAGTTGCATTCGCGAATCTCAAAAATCATGGACAGTCGTCAGAAAATGCTAGCCGGAGAGGTCCCCGGCGACTGGG
>QIJI01000085.1 GCA_003231795.1 Gammaproteobacteria bacterium | reverse complement strand
GGTCAAGGCGCAGTTGGCTGGCGGCCATTTGTCGACTTTTCGCGGTCGCGGCATGGAATTTCATGAGTCGCGCCCGTACCAGCCCGGGGATGACGTGCGCGCCATCGACTGGCGTGTTACCGCTCGCAGTGGTCGAACCCACACCAAAGTCTATCGCGAAGAACGTGAACGCCCGGTTCTGATCTGGCTCGATCTGTCGCGTTCCATGTTCTTCGGAACCCGGGTTTGTTTCAAGTCTGTACTGGCTTCGAAGCTTGCCGCTTTACTGGCCTGGAGTACGGTGCATCACGGCGATCGCCTGGGGTACCTGGTGTTTTCCGAACACCAACATATCGAGTACCGCCCGACACGTGGCAAGCGCAGTGCGTTGCAGTTTATTCAACAATTGGTGGGACATAGCGCGTGGCAGTCCGGGCAGCAAACGCAGCGCGATAAAAACCAGAAAGATGAAGCTGGACTCAAAGCCCTGATGCGTTTGCGTCAGGTCACGCGCCCGGGCAGCCTGGTGGTATTACTGAGCGATTTTCGCTTTCTCGATGAAAATTGCCGCGGTCAGCTGGTGCAACTGGCACGTCACAACGACGTAATAATGCTGCATACCTATGATCCATTTGAAACCAGCCTGCCGGATGTGGGTCGATTTCGTGTCACCGATGACGATAACAGCGTTGAGTTCGACAGCGCGAACGAAGCAGTCAGAGACGGTTACCAGGCGCGGTACCAGCGCCATCGGGAGACTATGAAACGGCTCAGTGATGAGCTTGGGTTGTTTTTAATCGACATTGCGACTGACGATGATATGACCGCAGTTCTGAAAAATGGCCTCGGTCTGAATCCGCGATGAACCCACTCGAACTACGCGATATATATCTTCCCGAAGCCAGTCTGTGGTGGCCCCCGGCGACAGGCTGGTGGCTGTTATTGATGCTGCTGATAATGGTTTGCCTGTTGCTGCCCTGGTGGTTGCGCCGTAGTCGGCAGAAACCACTACGGGGTTCGTCTTTGTCTCAACTACAACGGATTAAACAACTGCATCGAAACGGGTTGAGCGACAAGGCGGCTGTTGAGCAGATCGGTACATTGTTACGCAGAATTTTAATCAGCTACCGTGGCAGGGATGAACATGCTGCATCGACCGGTGATGCCTGGTTAAGCCAGCTAGCTTTACTTTCGGGCACCGGGATTTTCAGTCGGACACAGCTTGATCTGCTCGCGTATGCGCGTTACCAGGCTGATCCTGATTGTGATATTGGAGGATTGCTGAGAGCCTGCGAAGGCTGGATAAGATCACTCCCGAGAGGCCGGCATGTTTCAAATTGAATGGCCGCTGATTTTTCTTTTTTTGCCCTTGCCGGTATTGATTTATTATGGATTGCCAGGTCGGCAGATGCAGCAGGCAGCCTTGCGCGTGCCTCACATCGAAGACTTTCAATTGACGGGTGAAGGCAGGCGGTCAAGCCCTAAACGGTGGCGTCAGTGGTTGAGCCTGCTGGCATGGATTCTGTTGGTACTGGCCGCAAGCAGGCCGCAGTGGTTGGGAGAATCGATTTCGATACCGGTGAGTGGTCGGGATCTTTTACTCGCGGTCGACTTATCCGACAGTATGCGCACCGGTGACTTCAAGATTGATGGCCAGCAGGTGAATCGATTGCAGGCTACCAAGCAGGTCGCGAGCGAATTTATTGAACGTCGTCGCGGTGACCGACTCGGGCTTATTCTGTTCGGCACCCGCGCCTATTTGCAAACCCCGCTAACCTTCGATACCCGTACGGTTGATCGTCTGCTACAGGAATCAGCAATCGGTCTGGCCGGGGAGCGAACTGCAATCGGGGATGCCATTGGCCTTGCGATCAAGCGCCTCGACCTGGATTCCGATAATTCACGGGTCTTAATACTGATGACTGATGGCACCAACACCGCCGGAGAGGTGGCGCCATTGCAGGCTGCCCGATTGGCCGCTGGCCGTGGTCTCAAGATTTATACCATCGGAATCGGTGCTGACGCCGAGATCGAGACCACCTGGTTTGGTCTACGCCGGTTAAATCCGACGGCTCAACTGGATGAGAAAACACTACGCCAGATTGCGCAGCTCAGTGGAGGCCGATACTTTCGTGCGCGCGACACTCAGGAACTGGCAAAGATTTATTTGTTACTGGATGATCTCGAACCCTTGCCGCGTGATGAACAGCTATTACGCCCGATAAGCGCTTTGTTCGTGTGGCCGTTGGCGCTATCGCTTGGCCTCGCGCTGATGTTAGTAATCGCGCCTGTCTGGAGGCGGGTATGATCGAGCAGTTTCATTTTTTGCGCCCCGGCGTATTGTTACTGCTGATCCCGCTGGGGGGGATTCTGTGGTTTCTGCACAAACACAGGATCGATCATGCCAGTTGGCGCTCGGTTGTCGATAGTAGTCTGATGCCGTTCATATTAACCACAGGTGGCAGCAAACGCAGGCGCTGGCCCTGGTGGATGCTGGCCTGGGTAGCGCTGATAGTGGTTATCGCGCTTGCCGGCCCGACCTGGGAAAAGCTGCCACAGCCGGTATATCGAGACCAGGCGTCGTTGGTAATTGCACTTGATCTGTCGCGTTCGATGGATACGGCCGATATCAAACCAAGCCGCCTCGTACGAGCCCGTCACAAGATAGCTGACATTCTCGCAAGGCGACAGCAGGGACAGACTGCGCTGTTGGTCTACGCGGCCGACGCGTTCACGGTGACACCCCTGACCGATGATGTTGAAACTATAAAGGCGTTACTGCCGGCACTCGAAAGCGAGTTGATGCCGGCGCAGGGCAGTCGTGCCGATCGGGCCTTCAGCTTAGCGCTGGAACTGTTTGAAAACAGCGGTATCGCCGGGGGTGACCTGTTACTGGTAACCGACGGATTGAGTGATCTCGAATTAAGCCGGGTTGAAGATTTGTTACAACAGAATCCGGCTTACCGCCTGTCGATACTGGCTATCGGGACTGTGCAAGGGGGGCCGGTACCAATTAAACAGGGAGGATTTTTAAAAGACCGAAATGGAGCGATGGTGATATCAAACCTGGAGGAGGCCAACCTCAGGCGCGTCGCCTCGTCGGGTGGAGGTGTTTTCGCTTCCATCAGTACCGACGATATCGATGTCAATGCTTTGACCTACCTAATGGATTCGAGCCTGCCACAAGCGGTGGGCCAGAGCGAGGCCAGTGCCGAACTGTGGCGAGAGCTCGGTCCCGGATTACTGCTACTGGTACTACCCTTTGCCGCGTACGCCTTCCGGCGGGGGTTGATCTGGATGGTTCCACTGATGATCATTGCGGTCCCACCCGATGCGCGGGCACTGGACTGGCAGGGGCTGTGGCAGAATCAGGACCAGCAGGCGCAGAAAATGTTTGAACAGGGTGAATTCGAGGGCGCGGCGAAAAAATTTGATAATCAGGCCTGGCGTGCGTCTTCACAATATCGCGCCGGCGATTTTGAATCCGCGCTTGGCCAATGGCAGCAGCTCGATGACGATGAGGCCCTTTACAATCGTGGCAATGCGTTGGCGCAACTGGGTCAGTACCAGGCTGCGATCGATACCTATAATCGGTTACTGCGTAATAGTCCGACTCATGACGATGCGCGCTACAACAAAAAATTAATCGAGGACTTGCTCGAGCAACAGCAACAACAAGAGCAACAGCAGTCCGGAGAGCAACAGCAGTCCGGAGAGCAAAAGCAGCAACAAGGGCAACAACAGTCCGGAGAGCAGCAGCAGGGCCAGCAACAGTCAGGGCAGCAGCCTCAACAAAACCAAATACAAAACGAGACGCAAAACCAACAGAACGCGGATCAGTCCGAATCGCAAGCTCAACAACAAACAGAAAATCCTTCCGCAACCGAATCGACTGAAAAACCGACGCAGCAGAGCAATGATGACTCGCAGGAAGCCATTGCCAGCCTTGAGCAACAGATGTCAGAGCAGGCCACCGAGCAATGGCTTAGAAAGATTCCGGACGATCCGGGTGGCTTGTTACGGCGCAAATTTCTATATCAGTATCGCAATCGTGGTGGTGTCGATGCAGAGGGCAAATCGTGGTAACTAGCTCGTATTCCAGAATACTGACATTGATGTTAATGATGATACTGGCGGTTCCGGTAGCCATGGCCGAGGTCAAGGTCACCATCGACCGCAATCCGGTGCAGGTCAATGAATCTTTTCAACTGGTGTTTTCGCTCGATCATAGCCCGGACGAGGATCCGGATTTTTCGATCCTGCAACAGCATTTTCAGGTGTTAAACAATAGTCGCAGCAACAGCATCAGTATTATCAACGGTGAGTATCAGCGCAGCGTGAAATGGACGCTGCAACTATTGGCCAGGCAGGTCGGTGAGTATATGATCCCGGCGATTCGTTTCGACCAGGAAAGGAGCAAACCATTTCAGATAAAGGTCGAGCCCTCCAGTCAGGCGTCGGTGCCGCAAAAACAGTTACTACTCGAATTCGAGGCCGATCGGCAAAGCGTGCCGGTGCAAGGGCAGGTTATTCTGAAACTGCGTCTGCTCAGTGGTCGAAACCTGTCGGCCTATCAATTTGGCGAAATTTCGATCAAGGATCTGGATGCGGTAATCGAACCGCTTGGGGATGTGCGACAGTTCCAGACCCGTATCGACGATCAGCCTTACCTGGTACTGGAAAAGCGTTTCGCGTTATTTCCGCAACAAAGTGGGCCCCTGCTGATTCCGGCGGTAGTGGCAGAAGTGCGACTGACGTCCGGCTCGGCCTTTGATCCGTTCCAGACCGGGGGAAATATTCAACGAGTGCAATCGCAGCCGCTGACCATCGATGTCGAACCGATTCCTCAAACGGTGAATGTGCCGCACTGGTTACCGGCAAAGCGGATCGAGTTACGCGAACAATGGCAGGGAGATTTGAATTCTCTGATTGCGGGCGAACCGATCACTCGTACGCTGACCTTGATCGCCAATGGTCTGACTTCGGCGCAGTTACCGGAATTCGAATTCAACCCAATCGACGGAGTTAAACAATACCCGGATCAGCCCGTGCTGAAAAACAGTCGCGGCGGGGACGGTATTGTCGGTCAGCGGGTACAAAAGGTCGCGCTGATTCCCGCTTCGGCTGGGCGTTTTCGCTTACCCGAAATTAATCTGGCATGGTGGAACACGCAAAGCGGGAAAATGGAGACGGCGACTATTGCGGCGCGCGATATTGTGGTTAAAGCCGCAGCGATTGAACAATCATCCGTCGTAAACGCTGCTGAAGCTTTAACTACAGATTCACAGGTTGTCGAAAATCAAAATACTTTCTGGTTATGGTTGAGCCTGTTGCTGGCCATTGGTTGGGCAATTTCTGCGCTTTACTGGTGGTTTGTTTCACCGCGGCGAAATCTCCGCTTATCATCGACCGAAGCGACAGGGCGGTCATCCTTAAAAGCGGCAAGCAAGCTTCTGCGACGATCTTGTGCGGATAATAATGCCGCCGCTGCACGTCGTGCCTTGCTCGCCTGGGGGCAGGTGTTGTTATTACCCGAAGCGGTCGAAAATCTGCATCATCTGGGTGCTCGACTGGGGCCGGAGTTGGTAGCTGAAATTGATCAAATGAATCAAGGTCTCTATTCCGCGGCCCATAGTTCGTGGAACGGAGTCCGACTATCGCAACTGTGTCGGCAGCTCGAATCCGAAGCGAAGCGCAAGCAACCTGACGGCAACGACAATCTGGTTCCGCTAAATCCTGTCGCCTTCACGCAACAGGCGCGTTAGACTGATGCGATTCAGTTGTTGTTATATTCCCCTATGAGCGCGCTTGAAAATCCAGATCTATTCCTGATTGTCCTGATACCCACCGGCCTGCTGTTCATCGGAATGTTGTTGGTACTGCGCCAATACCGCCAGTCCGCCCGCGCAATGCAAATGCGTTTCGAAACCAGCCAGAAAAGCGAGTACTCGCTGCGTGATTCGTTGCACGCAACCGAAAAAAACAATCAGTCGCTGCAGATGGAGCTGCGTAAGGAAAAGGAGCTGGCAGCCCAGAAACTGGAACATTTCGAAGAAAATCGAAAACAGATGAAACTAGAGTTCGAGAGTCTTGCCAACAAGATTCTGGAAGAAAAGTCGCGCGTCTTCGACAAGAGCAACAAAGATTCGATCGAAAGCCTGTTAAAGCCTTTTCGTGAGCAGGTAGAAGGCTTCCAGAAACGAATCAATGATGTACACAGCGAGTCGATAAAAGGCAATGCGCTGCTCGAAGGTGAAATCAAGAAAGTGCTCGAAGTCGGGCTCAGAATCGGCAGTGACGCGCAGAATCTGACCGATGCACTGAAGGGCGATTCGCAAAAGCGCGGTAGTTGGGGTGAAACTTTGCTCGAGACTACGCTGCAGATGAGCGGATTGATCGAAAACGATCATTACGAGAAGCAGACTTCAATGCTGGACGTGGAGGGTCGCCGCAAGCAAACCGATTTTCTGGTCAAGCTACCGGACAACAAACATATCGTCATCGACAGCAAGGTGTCGCTGGCCGCTTACGACCGTGCCGTGGCGGCTGAATCCGACGAACAACTCGCATCGGCACTCGATCAGCACGCCAGTTCGGTCAGACGCCATATCGACGATCTGGCGGCCAAGGACTACACCAATCTGATTGGCATTCGCAGCCCCAGTTTCGTATTAATGTTCATGCCGATCGAGCCGGCCTATATCGAGGCGTTGAAATACGAAAAAAACCTGTTCGCCTACGGTTATGAAAAAGGCATTGTGCTGGTATCACATACCACGCTGATTCCGATTCTGACCACGGTGGCCAATCTGTGGTCGCTTGAGCGCAGCACGCAGGAGGCTCGCGAGCTCGGTGACAAGGCCGGCGATATATACAATCAGGTGCGCAAGGTGGCGGTACGTCTGGCCAAGATCGGCGGCAGTCTGGGTGCCGCGACCAATCATTACAACGATACGGTCAAGGCACTCGGTGGTCGCCAGGGTTTAAGCGGCAAAGTTGAGCGCTTTGCCGAGCTGTCGAGCAAGGTAACCCAGTCGATTCCGGACATCGAACCCATACATAATGATCTGCAACACGAATCACTGGAAATGCTGATTGAGCCGATCGAGCCCGAAACTGAATCCGAAGCGCCGCAGGATGACGCCCGGTCCTCTTGAAAAACCTCGTAAAAACACCTATTTAGAGACTATTGCCGGCAACTGTCAAAACTGTGAAATACCAGGACTATTATCAAATTTTGGGCGTCTCCCGTGACGCCGATAAAAGCGACATCAAGAAGGCGTATCGCAAGCTCGCGCGCCTGTATCATCCTGATGTCAATAGCGAGGCGTCGGCCGAAGAAAAATTCAAGCAAGCCAACGAAGCCTACGAAGTGCTCAAGGATAAAGACAAGCGGCAGGCCTATGACCGTTTTGGCGCTGACTGGAAACACGGCCAACAATTCGATGGTGGTGGCTTCGGTGGCAGTTCTTATAGCCAGGGTGGTTTCAGCGGTGGTGATTTCAGTGATTTTTTCGAATCTATTTTCGGCGGTGGCTATCAACAGGCGGGTGGCGGTTTTCAGCAACCATCGCATCGAGGCGCCGACCAGAAGTTGAAACTCGATATCAGTCTCGAGGAAGCCTTTAATGGTGGTAGCAAGACTATTCAGTTCTCTCAATCGCAGGGTTCGGGGGGAATGAAAAAGCTCAAGATCAACATACCGAGCGGTGTTAAGGAGGGTCAGAAAATTCGTCTCTCCAAACAGGGGCAGCCGTCGCCCGATGGTGGCGACCCGGGTGACCTGTATCTGGAAATGAATATTTTGCCGCATCGCCTGTTCAATCTTGATCATCGCAATATCATGCTGCGCTTGCCGATAACCCCCTGGGAAGCAGCCTCTGGCACCAGTCTCAAGGTTCCTACGCTGTCAGGTTCGGTAGAGCTCAAAATCAAGCCGGGCATGCAGTCAGGGCAGAAAATGCGCCTCAAAGGCAAGGGCATGCCGGGCGGGGACCAGTTCGTAGAAATCATGATCCAGACACCACCGGCCGATAGCGAGGACGCGAAACAGTTCTACCAGGATATGCAGGCGAAGTTTGACTTCAATCCACGACCATTTTAGACCAATGCAATGAAAAACCTGTTACCCGGGCTGCTGCTACTGATCGTGTTGCCGTTGACGTTGTCGGCCGCGTTACCAGTGGCTGTCGATGGTCAGGCCCTGCCAAGTCTCGCGCCGATGCTCGAAAAAACCACTCCGGCCGTGGTCAACATTGCGACACGGGGTAAATCGCGTCGCCGCATCGAGTTTCCGATACCCAGTAATCCGCTATTCCAACGCTTCTTTAATGTTCCGGGTATCGAGCGTATACAGGAGACCGCGAGTCTGGGTTCGGGCGTCATCGTTGATGCGAAACGCGGATTGATTCTGACCAACAACCACGTCATCAAAGACGCCTACCAGATCAATGTCACTCTCACCGACGGACGCGAACTCAGTGCCGAAATAATCGGGCGTGATCCGGATACCGATGTCGCGGTCATCCAGGTGCCGGCGGACAACCTGGTCCAGATTCCGATGGCCGATTCAGGTGCATTGCGGGTTGGTGATTTCGTGGTCGCGATCGGTAACCCGTTCGGACTGGGACAGACGGTAACCTCGGGCATCGTTTCAGCACTCGGGCGATCCGGACTCGGGATTGAATCGATCGAAGACTTTATCCAGACCGACGCGTCGATAAATATTGGTAATTCCGGCGGTGCGCTGGTTAACCTGCGAGGTGAACTGGTCGGAATCAATACCGCCATTTACGGTGCCGGTAATCAGGGCAGTATCGGGATTGGATTTGCCATTCCAATCAATATGGCGCGCGGTATCATGCAGCAGTTGGTCGACGTCGGTGAAGTCAGACGCGGTCGCCTCGGCGCGCAAGGCCAGGATCTGACGGCGCAACTGGCGCAAGCCTTTGGTATCAATCGTAACAATGGCTTTATCGTCACCCAGATTGAGTCGGGCTCTCCCGCAGACAAGTCCGGATTAAAAGTGGGAGATGTCATTGTCACGGCAAATGGTAAACCGATTCGCTCGGCGCGTGATATGCATAACCTGGTGGGTTTACAGCGTATCGGGCAGACGATTGAGTTGAAGTTGTTTCGTGATGGTAACGAAGTGAACTTGCCGGTAAAGATTCAACCGATTGAAATCAGCAAGATTGACGGTGGTCTGTTACACATCAAGCTGAATGGCGCAATGATCGGCGAAATTCGCGAACAGCATTTACAACGGGGTCGGGTCGACTACCTGAAGATAATGGAAGTACGTAAGACCTCGAACGCCTGGGATTCGGGGTTCAGGGCTGGCGATATCATCTACTCGATCAATAAACAACTAAGTCGCAGTTTTGAAGAGGCATTCGCGTTGGTGGAAGGTAGTAGCGGTAACATGATCATGAGTATCCAGCGTGACAACCGCGAGCTATATATTATTTTAAAGTGATAGAATCCGGCCATGAGCAAACTCACGCATTTCAATCAAGCCGGTGAAGCCCGTATGGTCGATGTCGGCAACAAGCCGAGCAGTGCGCGGCGAGCACTAGCCGCAGGGCGCATCTCGATGCAAGCCGAAACACTGCAGTTGATTCAGCAGGGCAAACACAAAAAGGGTGATGTACTGGGTGTGGCGCGCACTGCGGGCATCATGGCAACCAAACGTACGCCTGATCTGATTCCGATGTGCCATCCGTTAGCATTGACCCATGTGGAGATCAATTTCGAAATCGATGCCGATAACAACGCGATTGAATGCAGCGTCACGGCCGAGACGCGGGGTCAGACCGGCGTGGAAATGGAAGCGTTGACCGGGTTACAGATCACGCTGTTAACGATTTATGACATGTGTAAAGCGGTCGATCGTGGCATGGTCATGTCGGATCTGCGCCTGCTCGAAAAATCCGGTGGCGAGTCTGGCCACTGGAAACGCGACTAGGTATTCACGTATTGCTTCATCCCGTGAAACTGGCTTTCGCCAGCACGACGCTTCGTTATAGACAGGACAACCTAACCCTGAACCAGCAAACTTCGCAGGTCGATAACCGCTGCGTTGGCACGCGATATATAGGAAGCCATAACCAGTGAATGATTGGCAAAGATGCCGAAGCCGCTACCATTTAATATCATCGGACTCCATACAGTTTCCTGGGTAGCTTCGAGCTCGCGAATAATCTGTCGCAGGCTGATCAATGCATTTTTCTTTTGCAGCACCGACTCAAAATCAAGCTCTACCGCTCTGAGTAAATGCGCTAGCGCCCAGGCCGCGCCGCGCGCTTCGTAAAACACATCGTCGATTTCGCCCCACGGGGTTTTAACTAATATCTCTGAACTGGTGCGGGTCGACTGCACTGCGTCGGCATCACCGGCGAGATCGGTATTCAGTCGCAGCTGACCGACGCTGGCACTCAAACGTTGCGACAGGCTGCCGAGTCGTTTCTCGACCTGTCCCAGCCATTCCTGCAGATTGTCGGCGCGCGCGTAAAACTGCGCATCAGGGTTGTTTGGATTCTGAAGTCGTTCAAGATAGGCGTAAAGCGCATCGATACCTTCCTGATATTCTGTTTCGGTGGCTGGCAAAAACCAGGATCCATTGTCGAAGTTAAACTGCGGTTCAGCCACGATTAAATCCTTGTCTTCGACGGATTGAGATTGCGACCGGCTGAAATCATTGCGCAATGAACGCGACAGATCACGAACCTGAACCAGTACACCGAATTCCCAGTTGGGGATGTTGTCGAGCCACAACGAAGGCGGCATGATGTCGTTGCTGAGATAACCACCGCGCTTGTTCAGCAGGGTTTCCATCGTGGCAATCGCAGTACTGGTTGTATAACTGCCCGTAGTAAGACGCGATTCGGTCTCCGGAGCACGATCAGCCGCCGCCTCCCTGATATCGAAAGGCGCGGGCTCTTCGCTCCAGTAAATCCCGATCAAGACTAACAATAACAGGACTATCACGACCGGGATCATCACCCATCGCAATGTACTATCTCCTTTCGGGCGCATTGCCCTGGCCTTATCGGTCCAATTGCTTAGTTTGTCTCTCATGATCTTGAATCAGTTTCCATTTCGTGCCACATTGCGATGCATTATTTCAGATCATCGCACAGGGATAAAGCCGAGCTGACCCCTTGAACACATTTATATGAAAACAATAATTCGCTATCTGGTCATCGGCGTGATCGCCGCGATCGCTTTTCTGGTCGCTATCGTGGTTATATTCGCTTCGGTTTTCGACGCCAACGAGTACAAGCAGGATCTATCCGATCTGGTGCGCGACAAAACTGGCAGAGAACTCCAGTTCCATGGTGATGTCAGCCTGACGGTGTTTCCAGCGCTGGGTATGAAGCTCGGCGCGATGAGTTTCTCCAATCCACCGAGCTTTGGCACCTTGCCAATGATCAAGATAAAAGAAGCCAGTATAAGCGTCGATCTCGCTTCGCTCATCACGCTTAGCCCTGAAATCGAAAAACTGGTGCTGCGTGACCTCGAAATCAACCTGATCACCAACAAGGTGGGAGTCACCAACTGGGACGATTTAACCGGTCCGTCTGCTGGCGAGGGTGGATCGGTGTCTGGCATGGCTGCAAGCGGCAGCTTGGAAGCGAACGACCCCGATTCTGTTGAGGCAGAATCCTCATTTCGGATCGAAGGTGCTTTTGGGGGTCTCGACCTGCAAAACATTAAATTACTGTGGCTTGACGAGCAGGCGGGTCAGGAATTTCGTATCAACGATCTCGATCTCAGCACCGGGCGCATCGTCCCCAATAAAAGCTTTCCGATAGCCATAAAACTGGATGCCAGTGGTAGCGGGGATATCAAAGTGATGCTCGATTTTAAATCAGATGTTGAGTTTCTAATCGAACAGCAACAGTTGACGCTCGAGAATATAACGCTTGCATTAAACGAGTACCAGATTGCAGGACGAATTCAGCTGAGCGATTTTAACAAACCTACCCCGACCCTGCGCTTTAATCTTGAGTCACCGAACCTTGATGTGGATGCGCTGACGGGAACCGAGGCTGCCGCCACCACGGGCCCGGCGGCACCAACAGATACAGGTGCAACCGAAGAGGCGGTGGATACGCAAATTCAGTTACCGATGCAAACCCTGCGCGACCTCGATATTGACGGCAAGCTCAAAATTGCACAGGTCAAAATGCAAAACCTCAAAATGAGTGATGTCGATATCACGATCAAGGCCGAGAATGGCATTGTAGGCATCAAACCGCTGACACTGAATACCTATGGCGGCAAAGTCGTAACCTCGGTAGTGATCGATGCGCGCGGTAGTTTGCCGAAATATGGCGTCAGCAAATCGTTGCAGGGAATCCAGATCGGTGATCTGTTAAAAGATTATTCCGGAACTGACGCCATCAGCGGTACCCTCAATGCCGAGGTCAACCTCGCAACCAGCGGCGAATGGATCAGCAAACTCAAATCCAACAGTAACGGTACGATGAATCTTGCGTTTCTTGACGGTGCGCTGAATGGCTTTAATATCCGACATTCAATCGATACCGCCAAAGCCAGAATCAGCGGTGATGATCCACCCCCGAAAGAAACGCTAAAAACCGATTTTTCATCTTTAACCATCAGCGGCGTCATTAAAAATGGTGTGTTTTCGAGCAATGATCTGGACCTGCAGGCGCCGTTGTTGCGAATTGGTGGTTCCGGCAGCGCAAATCTGGCCGAAGAAAGTCTTGATTATCGGGTGAATGCGAAACTGGTTGGTACGGTTGAAGGTCAACAGGGGGATGCTGCGGATAAGCTCAGTGGTCTCGAAATTCCAGTCAGCATTAAGGGCCCTTTTGCGAATCCCAAAATTGATGTGCAGCTTGATGAAATGCTGAAATCAAAAGCCGCGGCCGAAACGGCCAAACTCAGAGCTGAAATCGAAGCGCAGAAAGAAGCGCTGAAAAAACAGATTGAAACCGAGAAAAAGGCGCTGGCGGAATCGAAGAAGCGGGAACTTGAAAAGAAAAAGGAAGTAGAAAAAGCCAAACTCAAAGCCGAACTCAAAAAGAAAAAGGAAGAGCTACTGGAAAAGCTGACCGAGTAAATGGATGCCAGCGCGGCCAGCTTCGCAACCAGGGTGCTCGGCTGGTATCAACGTTACGGACGACGTAGTCTTCCCTGGCAACGGCAAAACGCTTACCGCGTGTGGCTGTCTGAAATCATGCTGCAGCAAACTCAGGTAGCGACGGTTATTCCTTATTACCAGAACTTCATCACCCGTTTCCCGAATATCAAATCGCTGGCCGAGGCCAGTATCGACGATGTGCTACAGCACTGGCAGGGGCTGGGTTACTACGCCCGCGCCCGTAACCTGCACAAGACCGCGCAAATAATTCGCGACCGACACGGCGGGCGTTTCCCCAGGACCATTGACGCGGTTGAAGCTTTACCCGGTATCGGGCGTTCAACTGCCGGCGCGATACTCAGTTTCGCTTTTGCTCAAAGCTGGCCGATCCTCGATGGCAATGTCAAACGCGTGCTGGCGCGGTGCTTTCGGGTGCAGGGCTGGTATGGACAAAGCGCCACGATGCAGCAACTGTGGTATTTGTCCGAGTCGGTAACCCCGGGGGAGAACACGGCGGATTTTAACCAGGCGATGATGGATATCGGTTCGATGGTCTGTGTTAAATCGAGGCCGAAATGCGAAATCTGCCCGCTGAAAAAGTTTTGCGGTAGTTACATCCACCACAGCCAGGCGTTATTCCCGCAAAAGAAACCGGTCAAAGCTAAACCGCATAAAACGACACTGATGTTGCTGCATCGGCATGGCGAGCAGGTATTATTATGGCGTCGCCCTCCGAGCGGAATCTGGGGTGGGTTGTGGTCGTTGCCGGAAGTGGATGATGAAGATGCGATCAAGCTGTGGCAGCAGAGTTTTCTGTCGATGTCGCATCCACCCGGGACTATTCAGGAAAATGCGATCCGCCATCAGTTCACGCATTACAGCCTCGATATATCAATCGCAATTATCGAGCTGGAGCGACTGCCACGAAAGATTTCAGACAGCGACAATTATCTCTGGGTAGATATCGACGCACTCGAAAATCATGGCCTTCCAACCCCGGTACGAAAGCTGTTCGCCTCCTTACAGGAATGACGCTGGGTATATGGGAATGTCTCATCGGACCGACCCGATGCAGCTTACTTCCTGACTTCGAGCAATCCGGCTTCGCGCTCGAATTTCTTCACCAGAATGCCTTCATCGCCGCAACAAGGGGCCGCACACTGATTGACTTCATTGATCGCATCGGCATCGAGTTCAAGCCAGGACGAAACCGGCATATTCTCGGTCGCACAATCGCAGGAGATATCGGTATGACCATACACATTGTGCAAACCAAGTGCCCGACCGGCCTCTGCCGCGGCATCAATAATGGCATTGTCAGTCGCCGGTAAATGCGACAACTTGTAAGCTGGAAAAAACTTTGTTACATGCCAGGCACTGTCTGCGCCCAGGTTGTTTAAAATCCACTCGGCAATTCGATGCAACTCATCAAGGTCATCGTTTTTAGTCGGGATCACATTGGTACGGGTTTCGACATGAATCCCGAGATCGGCCGCCTTTTTTATCGAAGCCAGCACCTGATCAACCGTGCTCACTGGGCAGATATCCCTGTAAAACTCCGTTGACAGGCTCTTGATATCCGAGCACAACACATCGATATGCGGCGCCATGACTTCAAGTGCTTCATCGGTTACAAAACTGTTCGACACATATACGGTAAACAATCCGGCGTCATGTGCGAGTTTCGAAACCTCAACCACATACTCGAGCCAGACCGCGGGCTCCGAATAAGTGAACGCAATGCCGTCAACTTTATGCTTGAGCGCAGTCTCGACCATCTGTGCAGGCGTGACCCAGGCATCGGAAGATTGCCCTCGTGCGAGCTTGTCGAGCGCTTCGACACCCCAGGAAATTTCAAGATTGTGGCAACCCTTGCAGCGGAAATTACAGCCGTAGCTGCCAATCGACATCACCGTGCTATCGGGGCGGTAGTGGTATACCGGCTTGTGGCTGATCGGGCCTACTTCAATCGCTGAAATGATGCCGTAGGAGAGGTTATACAAAGTGCCGTTACGATTGACATGCGCCTGACAGAAACCACGTTGCCCATGTTGTAAACGACAACGCCACAGGCACAGGTTGCAGACCACGTCGCCGTTGGCGAGTGGCTGCTGCAGCATGGATTCCACCAGTTGATATGTTTGGGGCATGGTTAAATCAGGACCTGATTCAGTAAAGTGCTCAGTGTAAACATTTGGAGCTGTAATTCAACGAGCTGGTGATTGAAAGTTGGTTGTAAAATGGCAGGAATATAAAATTCGCAAATCATGCACCGTCTCACTAGCCTATTGATTCCGCAGGAAATATTTCCTCAGTCGCTCGTAATTGTCGATACGAGACTCTATTTCGGTTGTTCCGTGTGAAATCAATATCCTGCGTGATCCTGGCGCAAATTTGTGAAATTATCGGGCTAAATACGAGATAAATTTAATTTTCCCATAATCGAAAGTTCACCCAAATGGGTGATTCGCTGGGAGTCTTCAATTGTTATCGTTCGATTGGGTTAATGTAGTTTCAGGACTATGGGTCGTAGTTATGAAAATAAACACCATAGTATTTCAGCTTCAATTCTGTTGCTTCCATCTGTGCAGGTTAATGCTTCGCTTATCGATAACAGAAATTGGACAACTTACACGATTATCGGCACGACAATTGAGCCCTTCCAGGGAGTGGGCTCAGGAATAGGGTGATTTACATCACATTAAAGTCAGTCTGGAGATTCCACTCAGACTAGGTTTTAGTAGTATTTCGTGTAAGTTACCTGCCGCATAAAGTATTGGTCTTTCATAGGTCTGGGCCAATTAATTGGAATTGGAGCAATCACTGTGATCAAAAATGCTTGTCGTCAACTGCAACTGATTAGGCGGTTCTTCTATTTCGTTATTCTCATTACCCTTTCAGCAAACGCAAGCGCCGCGCCCGCAGATGGTCTGGTGTTTTGGAATCCGGATGATAAGGATCCGAATGTCATTCTTTCCAATAACAACCTGGATATCGAAATTTCAAGCGCAGCAATCGGGGAAGTAGGCGTCAGAAGCAATCGACCCATTAGTCAGGGAGAAGGCATTTACTACCTGGAAATGACCAATCTGTATCCGGCGGGACACACTTACGGTTTTGGACTGGCAACCGCTACCGCAGTTTTGCAGGGTTTAGTGGTGCCGGAAACTGGAAGTTTGACCAATTTGGGGGTTTCTTATACGGCAATGGGAATGGCGGTTGATTATCGTGGTGAATACCCCATCGTTCATTTTTTCGCTGACGCGGGCAGCGGTGTTGAGCATTTGGGCAGCAGGAAAATGCGGGATACGCATGAACCTGTCTATATCTATTTAGTTACGGCTAGAAATAACAGCGCAGTGGATGGGCAGCCGCAGCACCGCCTTTCCTTTGGAAGCGTAAGTGCGTTTGCTTATGATCCCGATACAGCCGTCCAAACCGCATTGTATCAGGGAGATGTAGGGCTGGAGATTGGTTGGCCTATTGATAATGCGCATCCTGCTATTTCTATTGTGAGCAGCGATCAGGTAGCACTCGCAGGTGATAGCTTGACCTTTTCTGCCACTGCTACTGATATAGAGTCAGGAGACTTGTCTTCTCAGATTGCCTGGTTTCTTGATGATGTGTCAATAGGTTCCGGTACCAGCATTGTTGTCAATCCGGCAGTCGGTACCTACTCGGTGAGAGCTGAAGTACAGGATGCGCTAGGGCAACGGGCCACAGCGACTGTTCGCGCGGATATCGTGGTTAACCAAGGGTTGGATCATGACCGAGACGGCCTCCTTTATTTCGAGGAGATTAATCTTGGAACCAATCCTGCTTCCAGTGATACTGATGCTGATGATCTGAATGATGCTGATGAGGTCGCTATTGGAAGTGACCCTCTGTCACCGGATAGTGATGGCGACGGTATAACTGATGGCTACGAAGTGAAAAACGGCCTCGACCCACTCGCAGATGATTCCGCATTAGATTTTGACAGCGATACCTATAGCAACCTCACAGAGTTCCTCGCTAACCGGCAGGCAGGTAATGCAAATGATTACCCTGGTCATGGGACGGTACTGCTAAACAGCCTGGATGCATCTACAAACATCAGCTTGCAACCGGATTCACTGAGTTTTTCTATTCTTGAACCTTCAGGGATAGAAGGTGTGCGAAGTGACATCGGCATTGCCCCCGAAACTGGCTGGCACTATTTCGAAGGCTATCGTCTGACCGACATTGGCAATTACGGTTTTGGAGTTGCTACGGCATCTGCGTCGTTACTCCAGGCCGCTGGCATGGATAGTCAAAGCGTAGGTGTCAGTACGCAGGGGGCGGTTTCGTTTGATGGCGTTCAGGTCGCTTCCCTGATCGATCCATCGCTAATCGAAGCCTACGGAATTGCCGTCGATTACACAGGGACAACGCCTGTTGTTCATATTCTGGTCCGTCCAATAGGTGGCGAAGAGTTTCAAGTTGTCGCGCCCATCACTATGACAGGTATCACCACCACACTATATATCTTGGCCTATGGCGAATCCCAATCAGGTGTCGTCCAGCAATCAATCAATGCCGGCCAGGATTTGTCTATTAGCCCGTTTGCCTATTCCGC